>JAKLDZ010000302.1 GCA_022703255.1 Myxococcota bacterium
GAGGGGCGAGGTGATGGAGATCGCGGCCTTCTCGACGTCGGACTCATCGGGGCCGACGATTCTGTAGGTGAACTCCTTGTCGGCTTCGGCCACGGTGACGGTGGCGCCGAAGGCGATGCGGGAGCCCGAGAGCGTAGCGGGATCGATGACCTGGGATCGGGAGAGCTTGTCCTCGAGGTCCTTGATGCGGGCCTCGATGTGGCCCTGACGCTCCTTGGCAGCATGGTATTCCGCGTTCTCCGACAGGTCGCCCTGCTCGATCGCGATGCCGATGTCCTTGGAGATCCGGGGCCGCTCGACTTCCTTCAAACGCTTGAGCTCGTCACGGAGCCTGGTGTGCCCTTCCGGGGTCATGGGGATGCGTTCCATGGCGACGAGTCTTAGCGCAACGCGGAGCGCGATGCGACCCTTGCGGGTCTGCAGGACGGGAAGTGGCGCGGGAGCGGGGGCGACGGTACGATACGGTTCGATTCATGGACTTCGTTTTTGCAGCGATCACCGACGTTCACTTCGGCCCCCGCGCGTTGTTCAGAGGCAAGCTTCGGAAGCTCAGCGACCAGGCCCCGGAGCTCGCGCGCTCCTTCGTTTCGCGCATGAACGAGCGGATCAAGCCGGACCTCGTGGTTGCGCTCGGAGATCTGATCGAGGACGAGTCGCCGGAGGCGGACACGCGGCGCTACCAGACGTGCGTGGACGTGCTTCGGCTCTCCCACGCGCCGGTGCGGTTCGTCGCAGGGAATCACGACACGATCAACCTGAGCGAGACGAAGGTCGCCGAAGCGTGGGGAACGAAGGGGCCGCTCCACTACTCGTTCGACCAGGGTCCCCTGCACTTCTCCGTGCTTCGGACGATCGAGCGCAAGGACGTGGACGTGACGCTGCCGACCGAGCAGCTGCAGTGGCTCGAGGCGGACCTGGCGAAGACCGACAAGGACAGCGTGGTGATGATGCACCACAGCGTTGCAGATCAGGATCCGCGGGAGAATCCCTGGTTCCATGACGCTCCGCACGTGGCGCTCGTGGCGAACAGGCGCGAGGTGCGCAAGCTGATCGCGCGCAGCGGCAAGGTGCGGATGGTGATCAACGGGCACCTGCACTGGAACCACGTGGATGTGCACGACGGGATCCCGTACGTGACGGTGCAGAGTCTGATCGAGAACCTCGACGACGACGGGCCGGGGCGTCCGGCGGAGGCGAGCGCGGTGGTGCGGGTGCGGGACCGATCGATCCTGGTGGAGGTCGACGGGGCGGCACCGACGCGGTATGAGCACCACTTCTCATGAAGGCGAGAACGCTTCTGGCAGTGGCGCTGGTCCTGGCGAGCGGGTCGACGGCGTGCGCATCGAGCACGACCTCGACGGTGTCGCTGCGAATGGGAGGCGGGGGGCCGTCCGATGCGTCGGTGACCATCGACGAGCGGTACTTGGGATCGCTTGCGATGGTCCGGCGACGTGGGGTGGCGCTGCCGCCCGGCCGTCATCGCATCGTCGTGGAGAAGAGCGGTTTTTTCCCGTACGATCGGCTGATCGACGTGAAGGAGGGCGATCCGGCCGTGGCGCTCGACGTGGCGATGCAGCCGATCCCGGATTGACCGAGCGGGTCAGGACGAGGTCGACGCGTTGCGGACGTGGTCGACGATGCGGTAGAGGCCGTCCTTGGGGAGCGAGGTGAAGCCTGCCCAGGCCGAGGCGGCGAGGGCTCCGTCGGCGAGCCACTCGAGGAGCCACTCCCCGGCGTGACGGGTCTTGCGCTGGCGGAGGCCGGCGCCGTACTCGATGGCCCAGCGGCGGTTGTAGCGCTCGTGACGTCCGACCGGGCGGGAGATCACCAGAGGGATCCCGAGGGCGCCGAAGAAGGCGATCTCGCTCGGCTTGGACCAGAGGACGTCGGTCTCGGCGAGCAGCGCGTTGAATGCGCGGAAGTACTTCGGGGGATCCGGCTCGTAGAGGATCCGGATGCCATCGCCGCGCACGTCGTCGAGCTCGAGCTCGGAGATCCATGCGTGGAAGCGACGGGCGACCTCGGAGCGGACACCGGCCACGAGGGCGAGACGCAGGCGTCGGGAGCGGATGGAGTCGCGGAGCCCGGGGAGGAACTTTCGGACGAGCTCGGTTTGGGCGCCGGCGCCGCCCACGGCGAAGGTGACGAGGGGGGGGCGTCCCCGGAACTGCTCGGGGAGCGGACCGAGGGCGCGTTCGATGGCGGGGCCTGCGCGACGCGCGAAGGTGCGTTCGGGGTCGAGCCGGACGAGGCGTTGCGCGAGGTTGGCCTTGAGCACGGGGAGATCGGGGCCGCCGAGCAGCTCGCCCGGGAGTGGGAAGCCGGTCATGATGACGCGGTCTTCGGGGACGCCGTAGGCGCGCAGGCGGCGCACGACGCGGTCGCTGGGGGCGAAGTAGGTGATGCGGGATTCGGCGGGGCGGAGGGGAGCCCAGACGCGGTTGATGTCGGAGTCGGTGACGACGCAGAAGACGGGGCTGCAACCGAGACGATCGGCGCAGAGGGCGGAGCGAAGAAGGTGGTCAGCAGGGCGCGGCCGGAGCTGCGCATGGTTTCGGCGAGGCCGCGTCCGAGTCCGATCCGCACGGTGAGCTGGTCGAGGAGGCGCGACGGGACCGCGGGGCTCGACAGATCGCGAGAGGGGAACAGCGGAGGGATCTCGGTGGCGTCATCGAGCCAGCGGCGCAGGGGCTTGCCCATGCCCGGCGCTTGCGAGATGCGCGTGAAGGTCTCGTAGAGCTGTCGGGAGCGCTTCCACGCGATCTGCTCGGCGGGGGAAGCGAGCGGAGGCCTGTCGATTTCGAGGACCTCGGTGCCGAAGGCGTCGGCAAGAGGCCACGCGGCGCGCAGGTGTCCGTACCCCATCTCGATCGCAACGACGAGCGGGGGCAGTTGAGTGGAGCGGTCACTAGCCATGGACGGGGTTCTTCCCACCGTTCACTTGCGCCCGCAATGAGGCCAGGGCTTCCACCCCCGCTTGGACCAGAGCGCATGGGCGTGGTGGCTGTTGGTCCACGGGTCGAAGGGGTCCCCCCCGCCGAGCGATCGCCAGGCGTCTTCCGAGAACTGGAACAGCCCGAGATAGCGACCGTTCGGGGAGCGCGCGTTGGGGCGTCCGCTGGACTCGCAGGCGCACACGCGCGCGGCCTTGGCGGGGTCGGGCCAGCCGAACTGGCTCTGGTACTCGGGGGAGCAGTAGCGGGGAGCGGGCGCGGAGGCCGAGCCGGGCGCAGAGGCGACGGTCGGAGGGGCCTGGACGGGGCCGCTGTTGGGGGGAAAGCCAGCCCAGGATGCGGGGGGGCTGGAGCGCAATGCGCAGCCGAGGCCGATCGAGCCCGAGATGAGCAAGGCGAGCAGCGGGGGTAGGCGGACCGGGAGGGGCACGGTGGCATTGCGTCACGGCAGCGGCACCGGGGCCAACAAACGGCTCGGGGCGCCGCTCCGGCGGGCAGACCGCAGGGAGAAGTTCCGATCGCGACCGTGGGGAACTATCATCCGGGCATGTTCGAGACCCTGGCACGGATCGAGACGGCGTTGGCGACGGTGCAGAAGACGATCGATGCGTTGTCGGCGCGGGGGAACGCGGAGGATGCGTTCGATCTGGCGCGTCTGCAGTTCACGACGAGCATACGCGACTCGTGGCCGGGGAACCTGGGGAAGCTCGTGGGAGCGCTCGAGAGGATTCTGGCGGACGAGAAGCTGCAGCTCCAGGATCAGGAGCGCGCCGACCTGCGCGAAGCGATCGAAATCTTCCGCACCGTTCGAGATCAGTGAGATGCTGCGCGCGGGCGCGCGGGCGTCCGCGGCGACAACCCGGTGCGGCCCGCGAAGGGCGACCCACGCGATACGATGGTGGACGGCGAGAGCGTTCTGCAGAGGGCTAGACAGCGTCGCGCGCGAGCGCTGCGACGGGTCGGCCGTCTCATCAAGGGGCGCTGGTACTTGTCGTCACTGCTTGGCTCCGGCGGGATGGCCGCGGTGTTCGCGGCGACGGACTTGCGGGGGCGACATGCGGCGCTGAAGGTGCTGCACGCGGAGCTGCTCCCGGATAGTTCGGCACGCGAACGATTCGAGCGGGAGGCCTGGGTCGCGCGGACGGTGCAGCATCCTTGCCTGGTGACGGTGTTCGACGAGGGGACGACGGAGGTGGGGGAGCCGTTCCTGGTGATGGAGCAGCTGCACGGCTCGACGGTGGAGCGGCTGTGGAAGCGTGCGAAGAAGCGCCTGCCGGTGCCGGTCGTGCTGCGCGTCGCCGAGCGAACCCTGGACCTGATCTCGACCTGCCACCGCGTCGGCGTGATCCACAGGGATCTGAAGCCCGCGAACCTGTACATCACGCACGCGGGCGACGTGAAGGTGCTCGACTTCGGCATCGCCAGCATCCGCGACGTCGCGGATCTGCCCGAAGGGGTCGCGGTCGGGACGCCGTCGTTCATGTCGCCCGAGCAGGCGGCCGGAGCGTGGACGCAGGTCGATCAGACCACGGACATCTTCGCGGTGGGGGCGACGATGTACACGCTGCTGTCGGGCGCGAGGCTGCACGAGGGAGACTCGGAACGGGCTGGGTTCGAGCTCGCCGCAACGGTCCCCGCACCGTCGCTGGCCTCCGTGGTGCCAGCCGCGTCACCTGCCCTGATCGCCTTGGTCGACCGCGCGCTCGCCTGGGACAAGAACGCGCGATGGCCCGATGCGGAGGCGATGCGCGAGGAGGTCATCCGGCTGCTCGACGAGGTGGACGACGGGACCTCGACGCTGACGGGAGCGATGTCGAAGGATCTCGAGCGCGCCTCGCTGGTGACGGGTGGGCACCGGCCGACGGTGCCGCCGACGGTGAGCCGGCGTCCTCCATCGGAGGCGGGCCGTCTCCCTTCGCGGATCCCGCCGCCGCCCGGGTTGCCCCAGGGCCTCGAGGCCGTGCCTCCCGGCGAGTCGCACCAGAAGACCCTGCGCTCGCTGATGGAAGCGTTTCAGATGCTGGAGCGTCTGCTGGGGGACCTGGGTCAGGACGGGTTCACTTCGGGATCGTTCCGCGAGCGCCTCTCGGCCACGCACGCGCTGCTGTCCCGCGCGATCCGCAGCTCCGGGGGCCCGATACGACTCGGGCTCTTCCCGTTCTGCGTGACCTGGGAATCGGACACGATCTGGGAGCCGGAGCCGCCGCTCGACACGGTCCCGCATGCGCTCTTCGCCGCGGGCATCCGCGCCATCCGGCTGCATCCCGGCCTCGCTAGCGAGGATCTGCGCCGGCTGGTGGAGATGCTCACGGACTCCACCGCGAGCAGCACGCAACTGGAGCTGCAGGCCGCGGTGGGCGGTTCGATCCAGCACATCGGATTCGAGTCGGTGGTCGTGTCGTTGCAGGGGGATGTGCGGCAGCGGGAAGCGACGCTCGCGGAGGCGGAAGCGATCGGCGACGCCTGGCGGGCCGCCGTGCTCGAGGGAGCGGGCCGTCGCGCTCTGGCCTCCGAGCCCGCACCCGCGTTGCTCAAGCGCGAGTTGTCCGCGGACGTGGCGGAATCGAGCGGGCGTCTCGCGGCAGCGATCGTGGAAGAGTACACACTCCTGAGGGGGCAAGCGACGGAGGCGGTGGTGTGGGCGCCGCTGCGCAATGCGGCCCGCCACGCGGAAGGCGACGCGTGGCTCACCGCGTTTCTGCTCTACTCGCAGGTGCGTCAGACGCTCCAGGAGCGTGTCGACACGAAGGGTTCGCAGGACGGGGCGACGAAGATACTGGCGGGAGTGCTGCGTGACGAGGACATGCGGGCGATGCTCGGGGGTGCGGCGCGGCTTCGGGCGGATCTGGTATCGGGGCGGAGTCCGGTGCGGGACATCACCCCGGACGGGGTGATCGGGTGGGTCGCGGAGCTGCTGACGGCGGTCGGACCGCAGTCGTTTCCAGCGGTGCTCGACTCCCTCGGCGCGATGACGGATCCGCTTGTGGAGGACGCCCTCGCGGCGTTCATCGAGCGGCACGTGGCAGGGCGCGAGACGCTGGTGGCCGACGCGCTGAACGGGATGCCGGTGCGGATCGCCGATCGGCTCATCGGGATGCTTCACGAGCTCGAGACGGACGAAGCGAGGGAGAGTGTTCTGCAGCTCGCGATCGGAAGCATGTCGCCGCTGCGTCTGCTGGCGACGGGATGGCTGGGACTGGCGAGCCCCGCGACGAAGTCGGCGATCATCCAGCGTCTGACGGATCCTGATCCATCGGTCCGCTGGGCCGCCATCCGCACGGCGACTCGGTTGCGCGTCGTGGAGGCGGTCGGAGAGTGCGAGAGCCGGGTGCAGTCGAGGGACTTCCACGAGCTTCCCGAGGAGGAGCGGACGCTGCTGCTCGAGCTGCTCGCGGAGCTCGCGCGGGAGTCGTGCGAGCAGCTCGCCGTGAAGCTGTTGTCGAAGCACGGGCTCATGGGGGATCGACGGCTGGACGCGAGCCGCATCATCGCGTCGGGGGTTCTGGGCGCGGTGGCGACGACGCAGTCGGCCGAGGCTGCGCTGCGCGCCGCGTCGACTCCGCTCTGGTGGAACCCTCCGGCGGTACGCATCGCGGCCAAGGCGGCCCACGCGAGCATGCAGCGCAGGATGAGCGCCGCGCAGGGAGTCGGGCGATGAACGTCGACGCGTCGCTGAACCCCGTGACGATCACACTCGCCGGCGACGACGACGCGCGCGACACGTGCTCCGGGTTGCTGATGGCGTTGCGCGAGCTCGCGCTGGCGGTCACCGCTCCGGAAGGCGAGGCTGCGCCCGCGGCGTACGCGCGCGCCCTGACGCGTCGCATGTGTGCGATCGCGATGGCGGACCGGGACACACCGCTTCACCTGCTGCTGACACCGACGGCTCCGTGGATCGACGGGTCGTGCTTGTTGGCGCCGCGGTGGGTCCATGAGCTGGCCGGGGATCTGCGGGACCGTCTGGCTGCCGCGGGCATCGCCGAGCTCACGCTCCTCGGCGAGCCAGAGGAGTCGGATCTCGATGCGTTCGAGGCCGCATGCCGGGGGGTGCACGCGTCACCGCTGCGCGACCAGGGGATGCTGCGCTGGCGAGACGCTTCCGCGCGCGCCCTGACGCGCGGAGTGGATCTGGAGAGCTGCTCGCCGCAGGAGCAGGTGCTGACGGTCGGCTCCACCGCTGCGGCGCAGTGGAGCAGCGTCGAAAAGCGGTTGCACGAGGGAGGTCCCGAGACCGCCGCGCAGGTGCGCCGGATGGGAGCGCAGGGCTGCGTGATCTCGTGGGAAGGGGGAGGGAACTCCGCCACCGACGCGATGCTCACCCTGCAGACCCTGGAGAAGTGGGGCATCCAGTGCACCTCGCTGTGCTACGAGTTCGGCGGCCCCGACGGCTCGGAGGGCATCCTCCTGGTGGATGACGTTCCCGAGGCGAAG
>JAKLDZ010000303.1 GCA_022703255.1 Myxococcota bacterium
CTCGCGCTCCGCGCGGCCGCGCGCAGACTCCAGCGCAGCGGCCACGAACTCCGCTCGCTCCGCCCTGCGATGCTTCAGCAGCTCGCCTACGAACTCCGCTACGTCGTCCGTCGTCGTGTGCAACCCCGACTCCCCCATCGCATCGAGCAGCATCTGCCGCATCGAAGCCGCCGATTGGATGCGTGTCTCGAGGTCGTGATCGAGGGCCCGGGCCGCGACCTCCCGAATCCTCTCCGGAACCGTGTCGGGCAGCGCGGTGGCCGGGATCCCGTCGAGCACCATGCGAACGTTCTCGAGCGGTGTCTTGCCCTCGAACGGATGGCGCGACGCGAGCAGGTGGTGCAGCACCGCCCCCATCGCCCACACGTCGGAACGCCGATCCACCATCGCGCCCTGGGCCTGCTCCCGGGACATGTACGACAGCTTGCCGCGCACGACGCCCGTCGCGGTCCTTTCGGACAGACGGTCTCGTGCCCGGGCGATTCCGAAGTCGATGACCCGCGCGACACCGTGGCGATCGACGAGGATGTTGGAGGGGGAGATGTCCCTGTGCACCACGCCGAGCAGCTCTCCGTCGGCGTCGCGCAGCTCGTGCGCTGCGTGCAGCCCGGCGCACGCGTCCGCGATGATCCTGCAGGTGATCCCGGGCGGCAGGACCGTGGACTCGCCCAGTTGCGTGAGCACGACGCTCATGGGGTCGCCGTCGATCCAGTCCATGACGACGTAGGGCTCGCCGTGGATTTCGCCGAGCTCGTGCAGGCGCGCGACGTTGGGGTGGTCGATCCGGCAGGCGATGCGGGCCTCGTCGATGAAGAGCTTGTGGAGCGACGGATCCTCGATGAGCTGCGGGAGCATGGTTTTGACGGCGAAGAGGCGTTCGACGCCGTGGGGACCGACGAGGCGCGCGAGCCAGACCTCGGCCATGCCTCCGCGTGCGACGAGCCCGAGGAGCTCGAAGCGATCCAGCCGGGTGCCGGGCTGGAGACGGGACATGAGGGAATCGTGCGGCGGCATGGCGCTTGGGCATTATGGACCAACCGGGCCGTCGGGTGGCACGACTTCGCGCGAGGGCGCGAGCGTGGTAGCGGTGGGGGATGACGAGCCAGGGTTCGGACGACACGCAGGTGGCGCGGCTCCGGATGGAGCGGGACTTTCTGCTGCGAACGCTCGAGCTGGGCGCGCAGGAGGAGGTGGTGGGATTCCTGCGCGAGGCGCTCGACCTGATCGTGGGGATCGCCCGCGCAGCCAAGGGCTACATCCAGCTCGACGACGGCGCGGGTGCGCAGGGGGCCCCGCAGTTCTGGCTCGGATGCGGATTCACCGACCAGGAGATCGCGTCGGTGCGGCAGGACCTGTCGACCGGGATCATCGCGGAGGCGATGCGAACTGGACGGACGATTACCACGGTGAATGCGCAGCAGGATCCGCGATTCCAGGACCAGGCGAGCGTGCAAGCGTTGCAGTTGCAGGCGGTCCTCTGCACTCCCATTGGTGGGCAATCGCCGCTCGGGGTGCTCTATCTCGAAGGCGGCGCGGGCGCGAAGGCCTTCGGTCCGAACGAACGTCTCTTCGCCGAGCTGTTCGCCAGACACATCGCTCCCCTGGCCGATCGGCTGCTCGCGCGCGAGCGTCGCGCCGCGGGCATCGACCACACCGCCGCGCTTCGCCAGACCCTTCGTGTCTCCGGGCTCGCGGGCACCAGCCGCGCCCTCGCCGATGTCCTCCGCCAGATCGCCGTCGCCGCCCCGGTCCCGGTCAGCCTCCTCATCACCGGCGAAAGCGGCACCGGCAAGACCGCCGTCGCTCGCGCCGTCCACGACTCCTCCCCCCGCGCCTCGGGCCCCTTCGTCGACCTCAACTGCTCCGCCATCCCCGAAACCTTGTTCGAAAGCGAGCTGTTCGGCGCCGAGAAAGGCGCCCATTCCACCGCCACGCGCCGCATGGAGGGCAAGATCGACGCGGCCCGCGGCGGCACGTTGCTGCTCGACGAGGTGGGGGACCTGCCGTTGACCGTGCAGGGCAAGCTGCTGACGTTCCTGCAGAGCAGGCGCTACTACCGTCTCGGTGGCGCCGCGCCGATCGAGGCCGACGTGCGCATCATCGCCGCGACCAACGCCGACCTTCCCGAGCTGGTGGCCTCCAAGCGGTTCCGCGAGGACCTCTACTACCGGCTCAACGTCCTCGAGATCTCCGTGCCGCCCCTGCGAACCCGCAAGGAAGACATCGTTTCGCTCTCCGACACGTTCCTGGAGCGGCTCGGTCGCATGCACGGCAATCCCCTGCGCCTGTCGCGCGCCGCCGTCGTCGCGCTCGAGGAATCCGAATGGCCCGGCAACGTCCGGCAGCTCGAGAACATCCTGCAGCGCGGGTGGGCCGTGGCGGTGAGCCAGAGCGCCGCGTGCATCGAGCCCGCTCACCTGTTCCCCAATGCCCCGGGCGCGCCCGCCGGCGAGAAGCCCGAGGAGAGCTACGACGCCGCATTGCGCAGCTTCCAACGCCGGTTCCTGGCGAGCGCTCTCGAGGAGCACGGGTGGAACGTCAGCGAGACGGCGCGCAGGATTGGGCTCGCGCGGTCCCACCTCAACGAGCTGATCCGAGCCCACGGGCTCTCGCGGACCGCTCGCAAGTAGTGCGGCGAAGGGCGCCCGGGGTGGCATCCGGTCGACGGGCTCGACGCCGGTGTGCCACCACCTCCCGCATGTTCACTTATGCGGCGTCCCTCGTGTCGGCTACCATCGCCGGCGCGCACGGCGGGATCGCGTCGTGCACTGGAGGATTCGATGAATCGCTTCGCCAAGCGTTGGACAACGAGAGTGGCACGAGGGGTTGCGATCGCGACGCTGCTGTTCGCGGCCGGTTGCGGCGGTGACGACTCGGAGAGCTCCGGGCCGGTGACGTGTGAAGAGGGCCTGGTCGCTTGCGGTCAGCAGTGCGCGGACCTCTCCAAGGACCCCGCGTTCTGCGGCTCGTGCTCCGTGGCATGCGACACGGCCAACGTCTGCTCCCGGGGCGAGTGCCGGGTCTCGTGCCAGTCCGGGCTCACCAACTGCCTCGGCTCCTGCGAGAACCTGAAGACCGACCGGTCCTCGTGCGGCGCCTGCGGCAATGCGTGCGCGGAAGGACAGGTGTGCTCGGCGGGGACGTGCGCGCTGAGCTGTCAGGCGGGGTTGGAGAACTGCGACGGGACGTGTGCGGAGCTGCTGACGGATCGGGATCACTGCGGCGCCTGCGGCAACACCTGCGGAGCGGGCCAGGTGTGTTCCATGGGCACGTGCGCGCTGACCTGTCAGCAGGAGCTGACCAACTGCGACGGCACGTGCGTCAACAGGCAAACGAGCGTGGACAACTGCGGGGCGTGCGGGAATGCCTGTGCGCCGGGGCAGGTCTGCTCGGCGGGCAAGTGCTCCCTGAGCTGCCAGGATCAGCTCGAAGACTGCGGTGGAATGTGTGCCAACCTGCTCAACGACAACCTGCACTGCGGCGCCTGCGGCAAGCACTGCAAGGCCGGGGAGCGTTGCTCCGCGGGCGTCTGCTCGGTCACCTGCCAGGACGGGCTCACGGACTGCGACGGCATCTGCGCGAACCTGCAGACCGAGAACCTGCACTGCGGCGGCTGCGGCACGGTCTGCGCCGCGGGTGAGATTTGCGCTGCGGGCAAGTGCGAGCTCACCTGCCGCACCGACTTCCTGCAGTGCAGCGGCTTCTGCGTGGACCCCGAGACGAACCGGTTCCACTGCGGCGAGTGCGATCATGCGTGCGGCGCCGGGCAGGTGTGCACCGAGGGCGAGTGCACCATCACCTGCCAGCAGGGCCTCACGCCGTGTGACGACGTCTGCGTCAACACCAAGGCCGACAACCTCAACTGCGGAGCGTGCGGCACGGCGTGTGAGCCGGGCCAGGTCTGCTCCGACGGAACCTGTGCATTGACCTGCCAGGCCGGGCTCGAGAAGTGCGACGGCACGTGCGTGAACACCAAGACCGACAACACCCACTGCGGCTCTTGCGTCACTGCGTGCGGCGCAGGCGAGGTCTGCGCTGCGGGGGTGTGCTCGCTCACCTGTCAGACCGGGCTCGAGAAGTGCGGTGGCGCGTGCGTGAACACCCAGACCGACAACACGAACTGCGGCACCTGCGGCAACGCTTGCGGCGCCGGCAAGGTCTGCTCGGCGGGTGTGTGCGCGACAAGCTGCCAGGCGGGGCTCGAGAAGTGCGGCGAGTCGTGCGCGAACACGCAGACCGACAACGCCAACTGCGGCGCCTGTGGCACCGCGTGCGCCGGGGGTACGGCCTGCATCCTGGGCGCGTGCAAGATCCAGTGCGGCACCGGCACCACACTCTGCGTGGACAAGTGCATCGACATCCAGCACGACCCGCTCAACTGCGGAGGCTGCGGCAACGTCTGCTCGACCCACCATGTCGAGTCCTACTGCCTCGGCGGCGAGTGCCGAGGCCCGTGCGAGCTCACCGCGGACTACACGATGTGGGCCGACTGCAACGACGATCTCGCTTCCGACGGGTGCGAGGCTGACCTGATGAGCGACCCGGGCAACTGCATGATGTGCGGGATGGCCTGTCCCGCGCCGGAGTCGGGCACGGTCCACGCGATCTCCGTGTGCACCGACGGGTGCCGCATCGATTGCGAGGCCGGTTGGGGCGACTGCGACGACGACTTGGGCCAGGGGGCGTCGGGAACGGGGTGTGAGACGCAGCTGGTGGGGCCCTCGAACTGCGGCAAGTGCGGCGCTACCTGCATCGGTCTCTGGCATGCCACCGCCACGTGCGAGAACAACGTGAAGTGCGCCATCACCGAGTGTGAGACGCCGTGGCATGATTGCGACAAGGACGCCTACAACGGCTGCGAGTCGGACTCGATGAACGACTCCTGGAACTGCGGCGAGTGCGGCATCGACTGCTACGCCCTCGGCTACGGCTACTACTGCGCGCAGGGCGAGTGCATCTACGACATGCCCTGAGGAGCGCTTGACCGGCTCGTTCCGGCCGGCGCACGCGGGCCGCACGATTCCACCCACGTTTTGTCGAATGCTTCCAGCGAGGGCTTGGGTCTGACCCGCGGCTCGCGTACACTGTCGCGCGAGGCATCGCATGGACAGCACCGCGCTCTCGGAAGGCCAGGTCTTCGCCCACCGCTATCGCATCTCCCGATGCGTGGCCGCAGGCGGCATGGGCGCCGTCTACGAAGCCTTCCACACCGAGACCGACCGCCGCGTCGCGCTCAAGGTCATGCTCCCCCACTTCGTCTCGAACTCCGAGCTGCGCGACCGCTTCAAGCGCGAGGCCCGCATCACCGCCAACATCGGCAGCGAGTTCATCGTCGAAGTCCTCGACGCAGGTGTCGACGAGCAGACCGAGATGCCTTTCCTCGTGATGGAGTACCTCGAGGGCCAGGACCTGTCCGGTGAGATCGAGTCCAAAGGCCCGCTTCCGGCCGACCTCGTCGTGACCTACCTGCACCAGGCTGCCCTCGCCCTGCACAAGACCCACACCGCGTCGATCGTGCACCGCGACCTGAAGCCCGAGAACCTGTTCCTCACCCGACGTGACGACGGCTCGCCGCGGATCAGGATCCTGGACTTCGGGATCTCGAAGGTGGTGGAGGCGGCGCGGACCAACGCCACGCAGACGCTCGGGACGCCGCTGTACATGGCGCCCGAGCAGTTCGACGGGAAGGTCTCTCCCGCGTGCGACATCTACGCGCTCGGGATGATCGCCTACACCCTGCTCGTGGGGCAGGCCTACTGGCAGCCAGACGAAGAGGAGGAGGCGTCGGTGTTCGTGCTCGCCGGGCGCGTGATGCGCGGCGTCCAGGACCCTGCCTCGCAGTACGCCCAGAAGCGCGGTGTGAAGCTGCCGCCGGCCTTCGACGCCTGGTTCGCCAAGGCGTGCAACCGGGACCCGAAGCTGCGCCATGCCGGCGCCATCGAGCTCGTCCAGTCCCTCGCCGATGCCTGCGGTGTGGCCTCTCCCGCTCGCCCGCAAGCGCTCTCCCTGTCGCCCGAGGAAGCCCTTCCTCGCGCCGAGCGCCAGGCGCCAGCCGCGACCGACATGGCCCTCGCGACCGACGCCTCCACGACGGGTGTGCGGCCCCACAAGCGTGTGATGCCGCTGGTGCTTGGCGGCGGTGTACTCGCGGTCGCAGCGATCGGCACGGCGCTGTTCTTCGCCAGCAGGCACGAGCCGTCCTCCAGCGGCCTCGTGCAGCCCGAACCCCCCGCGGACTCCCCGGTGGTCTCGGCTCCGACCGTCCCCCCCTCCACGACCGCTCCCGCTTCGGTCGTCGTCGCCCCCGATGCCCCGCCCGCGGCGTCGATCGCGTCGGCTCCGCCTGCCACCGGCACCGCGCCTCCCGTGACGGGGCGCAAAGACCTCACGACGCGGGACAAGAAGAACGCCAAGGCGGACGCGACGGCGAAGCCGGAGGCGACCTCGACGGCGGCGCCGGCGCAACCTGCCAGCACGGGCGGGGTGTATTCGCGTTTCTGACGCGACCCGGGACCACGGTTGTCGTCCGCGGGCCCTTTGGGTAACCTCGCCGGTCATGTCGTGTCGTACAGGACGGGCCTTCGCTGCAGCGTTGGGGCTCGTGTGTCTGGTGGGCGCAACCCCGTTGCTGGCGCAGGACAGCGCGACGGCGGCGGCGCTCTTCGACAAGGGACTGTCCGAGATGCAGGCGGGGCGCTTCGACGCCGCGTGTCCGGCCCTTGCGGAGAGCTACCGTCTCGACCCGCAGCCCGGGGCGTTGTTCACCCTCGCCGAGTGTCTCGCCAAAGGGGGCAAGGTGGCCTCGGCCTCCGCGCGCTACGACGAGTACCTCGAGCTGTACGCGCGAATGACCGTCGCGCAGCAGGTGGGCCAGCGCGGTCGCGACAAGATCGCCAACCAGCAGAAGCAGGCCCTGCAGCCGCGGATTCCCCTGCTCACCCTGACGTTGCCCAAGGACGCCCCCGCCGGCACGCGCGTCAAGCGCGATGGCATCCTGCTCAACGAACCCGCCATCGGCACGCCGCTGCCGGTCGATCCGGGCGAGCACGTCATCGCGACCACGGTGCCGGGCGGACCCGAGCACGTGCAGAAGCTCACGATCGCCGAGGCCGAGAAGCGCGAGGTCACGCTGGAGATCGAGCTCCCCCCCGCGACTCCCGTGGCCTCGACCGAACCTCCCACCGGACCTGCAGCGTCCGCGGCGGCTGTCCCCACCTCCACTGCTTCTGCGACACCCGCCGTCGCACCCCCCCACGATACCCATGGCGCATCGGTCCAGCCTTCGAGCGGCGCCGGCCGCACCTGGGGATGGGTCTCTCTCGGCGTCG
>JAKLDZ010000304.1 GCA_022703255.1 Myxococcota bacterium
CGCAAGCAGATCACGGGCGCGCAGCTCGTGGAGATCTACGCCGGGCTGGCGGCGAAGTACCCGATCATTTCGATCGAGGACGGCTGCGCGCAGGACGACTGGGAGACCTGGAAGCTGCTGACGGACAAGCTGGGGAAGAAGCTGCAGCTCGTCGGCGACGACCTGTTCGTGACCAACCCGAAGCGCCTGCAGATGGGATTCGAGAGGGGCGTTGCCAACTCGATCCTGATCAAGCTCAACCAGATCGGATCGTTGACCGAAACGCTGGACACGATCCGTCTCGCCTCCGAGCACGGCTACACGTCGGTCATCTCGCATCGTTCGGGCGAGACGGAGGACGCGTTCATCGCGGACCTGGCGGTGGGGACGAACGCGGGGCAGATCAAGACGGGATCGCTGTCGCGCTCGGATCGGATCGCCAAGTACAACCAGTTGCTCCGCATCGGTTCGGAGCTCGGAGACGGCGCCGTCTACGCGGCGGGATCGCCCTTCGCGCGGTCGCGCTGAGTCCCCTTCCCTTCCCCTCTGCGAACGATCCTCCCGTCACCCGCACGCATCTGACGCGCGTGCGCTGCGCGCAGCCACGAGCCGGTCCGCCAGCTCGAGCGCCTCGAGCATGGATCCGGCGTCGGCGCTCCCGGAGCCCGCGATGTCGTAGCCGGTGCCGTGATCCACGCTGGTGCGCACGATGGGCATGCCGGCGGTCACGTTGACGGCGCTGCCGAAGCAGCGGAGCTTCATGGGGATGGTGCCCTGATCGTGGTACATCGCCACCGCCGCGTCGTAGTGCCCGTCGAACGCCTTGCGGAACGCGGTCTCGGCGCCGATGGGACCGTCGACGTGAGCGTCGATCCCCGCGCAACGGGCGCGCTCCCTTGCGGCGGCGACGCCCGGAGCGATGACGTCTCGCTCTTCGCTGCCGAACATTCCGCCTTCGCCGGCGTGGGGATTGAGGGCGGCGACGACGACGCGAGCGGGGGAGTGGCCGAGCAGGGAGACGAGCTCGGCGGCACGGAAGGTCGCGGTGGCGACGCCGTTGACGGAGATGGCGGACGGGACGCGCGCGAGGGCGAGGTGGGTTGTCACGAGGGCGACGCAGAGCTCGCGCGAGACGAAGATCATGGTGGGGTCGGGGCAGCCGACGCGACGAGCGATGTGCTCGGTGTGACCTGCGAAGTCGCGGGTCCCGGGGGCGCCCGAGCGGGAGATTGCCTCCTTGGAGACGGGGCCTGTGACGATGGCGTCGGCGAGGTGATCGACGACCATGTCGGTGGCGGCATCGATCCAGGCGAGCTGGGCGGCTCCGCCTGCGGGAGACGGGGAGCCGAAGGTCATTTCGGAGAACGAAAGAGGCGGGGTCGGGCAGAGGACGTCGATGCGATCGGAGGAGGCGAAGCAGGCGCGCGGGTCGGACACGGGGCAGAGGCGGTCGGTCGGGACGGAGCGCAGTTGGGCGACGCGCAGGAGAGCAGCGGTATCGCCGACGAGGGCGCATCGGACGCCGCGATCGAGGGCGTGCAGGGCGGCTACGAGGCTGACTTCGGGACCGATGCCGGACGGGCAGCCGATGCTGATGGCGAGGCGGGACGCGCTCACGACAGTCTGGTACCTCCGACGGTGATGCGCGAGATCTTGACGGTGGGACAGCCGACGCCGACGGCGACGGACTGGCCCTCCTTGCCGCAGGTCCAGATGCCGTCGGAGGCTTTGAAGTCGTTGCCGAGCTCCACGACGTTCTGCAGGACCTCGGGCCCGTTGCCGATGAGGTTCACGTCCTTCAGAGGGGCGGTGAGGTGACCGTCTTCGATCAGATAGCTCTCGGTGAGGGAGAAGACGAAGTCGCCATTGGAGATGTCGACCTGACCGCCTCCGAAGGAGCGGGCGTAGACGCCGTACTTCACGCTGCGCAGCATCTGTTCGGGATCCGAACTACCTGCGAGCAGGAAGGTGTTGGTCATGCGCGGCAGCGGGTGGGAGGCGAAGCCTTCGCGACGTCCGTTGCCGGTCAACGGGGCCTTGTAGTGGCGTGCGCTGAGCCGATCCTGCATGTAGCCGACGAGCGTGCCGTCCTGGATGAGGACGGTCCGGGAGGGGACGATGCCTTCGTCGTCGACGTTGATCGACCCGCGCGCATGGGCGGGGGTGGCGTCGTCGACGACGGTGCAAAGGGAGCTGGCGACGGGGGTGCCGATGCGGCCGGAGTAGTTGCTGGTTCCCTTGCGGTTGAAGTCGGCCTCGAGGCCGTGGCCGACGGCTTCGTGCAGGAGGATGCCGGAGTCGCCGGGGGCGAGGATGACCTCGAGCTGTCCGGCGGGAGCATCCCTGGCATCGAGCATGGTGACGGCCTGGCGTGCTGCGAGGGCGGCGTGGTGTTCGGGGCTGAGGCGATCGAAGTAGGACATGTCGAGTCGACCGCCGCCGCCGCTGGAGCCGTAGCGACGCAAGCCGGCGCGCTCTGCGAGGGCGCGGACGCTGAAGCGGATCATGGGCTGGGTATCGCGGACGAGGATGCCGTCGCTGGTGGCGACCATGATCTGGCGAAGTGACTCGACGAAACCGGCTTCGACCTTGAGGATGAGGGGGTCCGCGGCGAAGGCGGCGCGGCTGGCGCGTTCGAGCAGGTCGCGTTTGGAGGCACCTGGGGCCACGAGAGAGAAGGCGGGGAGAGGGTAGCGGGAGGGGACGGGGAGGGAGCCGACGGGTTGGGGGGGGACAGGGGCGCCTGAGCGGGCGATGCGTGCCGCGGTATCGGCGGCGGCGGCCATGCGATCCCAGTCGAGGTCCTGGGTGAAGGCGTAGCCGGTGGCATCGCCGCACTGGACGCGGACGCCGAGGCCGATTTCGACGGCGCGGGAGGAGGACTTGAGGAGGCCTTCCTCGAAGGAATACGAGGCCGAGGCGCCGAACTCGAAGAACAGGTCGGCGTAGTGGCCGCCGCGGGACAGGGCGCGGGACAGGAGGCGGTCGCAGGTATCGGCATCGATCGGGTGGGAACCGCCGGGGAGGAAGGGGGCCTGGTACGGGGGGGAAGAGGGCATCGTGAGCAGAATGTACCTGGGATCCGCGAGACAGGAAGCAACGCGTCGTGGAAAACCTGCGACGACCGACACCGGTGTGTTTTCGTCTCCACGGGTTCGAAATTCGTCGTCGGGCGAGGTATAGTGTTAGGGATGGTCCTCGTCAGAAGGCGCGGGCCTTGCTTGACGCGCTTGGGAGCGACCCCGTAGAGTTTCGAGCCGCTCGGGTACGACGTCGCACGTACCCGGGGGTCAGTTCGGGAGTGCACAACGCCGTGCCAATTGACCGTGAAAAGGTCCTCCAGGCTGCCCAGAAATACGTCGAGAAGAGACGTTTCGACCGGGCGATCGCGGAGTACCAGCGGATCCTCCAGGAGGATCCGAACGACGCACGCATCCTGCTGAAGGTCGGAGACCTTCAAGCGAGAATGGACGCGCACGTCGATGCGATCGCGACGTACGAGCGGGTGGCGCGGCACTACGCGCAGCAGGGGTTCGCGGTCAAGGCGATCGCGGTCTACAAGCAGATTCGGGAGATGATCCGCAAGTACGTGCCGCGGGTAGCGGACCAGTACGGGCACATCATCCCGAAGCTGGCGGAGCTGTATCAGCAGTTGGGGCTGACCGGAGACGCGCTGACGACGTACGACGAGTACGCGACGATGCTGCAGAGCGCGGGGCGGGACAGCGAAGCGATCGAGGTCTTCCGCAAGATCGTGCAGTTGAACGGGACCAACCCGTTGGCGAGGCTGCGGCTTGCAGAGGCGTTGTCGCGCAACAAGTCGTCGGACGAAGCGATCGCGGAGTTCTCGAAGGCGGCAGACATCCTGCTCGAGATGGGGCGGACCGACGACGCCTTGAAGGTGATCGAGCGTCTGTTGCATCACCGGCCCGATCCCGTGCGAGCGCGTCAGGCGGCGGAGCTGTATCTGAACCGGGGCCAGGCGAGCGACGGGATGCTGGCGCTGGCGAAGCTGCAGATCTCCTTCCAGGCGGACCAGCGCAACCTCGAGACGCTGGCCCTGTTGGCGCGAGCCTTCGTGGCGATCGGGCAGTTGCCCAAGGCGATGGAGGTGCGCAAGGAAGCGGCTCGCATCGCCAAGGATCAGGGCAAGCTCGACGAGGCGCGTCGGATCTTGGACGAGCTGCTCGCGGCGATGCCGGACGACGAGGGGGTGCGGGCGCTTGCGCGCACGCTGATGCAACCGTCGGTGGCGCCGCCTGCGAGGCCGGCGGTTCGCGCGCAGGAAGACGCGGTCATCGAGGTATCGGCGGAGGAGCCAGCGCCGCTCGAGCCCGACATGGATCTGGGGCTCGACGAGACGGGGACGGAGGACTTCGAGGGGTACCTCACGGAGGATGTCTCATCGGATCTGAGCCCGCAGGCGCCGGTCATCCGGGTGCAGGACGGTCTGGAGGCGGCGGAGGACGTCAACGTAGCGCCGATGTCGTACCGCGGGGCGGCGACGGTCCCCGACGTCATCGCGAATGCGGAGGCGTTCCGGAGTCTGCAGCAGCTTTCGAAGGCGGCGGAGACGCTTCGCATTGCCTTGGAGCTCAACCCGCTTTCGTTCGAGCTCCACATGGAGCTGAAGGAAGTCCTGCTGGACGCGGGCGACACGCGTGGAGCGCTGGACGAGCTCATCACGCTGGCGGCGATGTATGCCGACGCGGGGCAGACGGTAGAAGCGGCGACGATGCTGAGCGAGGCGATTTCGGTGGATCCGTATCACCACCGCGCTCGCGAGATGCTGTTCGATCTCGGCTATGAGCCACCGCCGCTTCCGTCGGAAGAGCAGTACGACGCCGCGATGGCGACGGCGGAAGCGCTTGCGGGGTACGAGCAGCCGTTCGGGTACGACTACGAGGAGGGGACGGCGCCGTCTTTCGAGTCGACCGGTCCGCTGCCGTCCTACGATCTCGAGGAGATCGCGCCTGCGCAGGCGATGCAGCAGGTGCCGCCGAGCGCGCACGCGCCGAGCCACGAGTTGTTGTCGACGGACGACCCGTTTGCGGTGGAGGCGGTTGGCGACGACCTGGTGGGAGACGAGGGGATGGATCCCCGCGGCGAGCCGCTGCCGAGCTTCCCGTTGCTGGCGGAGGACAAGGCCAGGCTCGAGCTCGTGGCGACGGAGGAGGGGTTTGCGGAGGAGGATCGGACGCAGAACGCGCCGTTGCCTTCGGGGTGGGAGCTGGAGCCCCAGGAGCAGGTGTACGAGCCCGCGGGCGAGCCGCAGCCGGTGTCCGCTCCGCCGCTGGCGTCCACGGTAGGATTCCAGGGCGGCGACTCGCTGGAAGACGCGCTGGAGGAAGCGGAGTTCTTCGCTACGCGGAGTCTGTACGACGACGCCTTGTCGATCATCGACGAGCAGCTCACGCGGTTTCCCGGCCACCCGCTGCTGATCGAGCGTCAGCGGGAGTTCCGCGAAGCCCTGGCCACCGCCAATGGAAGCGGCGAGCGCGAGGTGCCGCAGGGAGCGCCGTCAACGCCTCCTCTGGAGGATCACAGCTTCGACATCGCGGCGTCGCTGAGTGCGCTCGACGACTTCGGGCCGGTGGACAAGGGGACCTCGACGGGCGGGGCGGTGGATGTCGAGGCGGTGTTTGCGAAGTTCAAGGAGGGGGTACGCCAGCAGGTGGCGGAGACCGACGCGCAATCGCACTACGACCTCGGCGTGGCGTACAAGGAGATGGGGCTCATCAACGACGCGCTGACGGAGTTCGAGCTGGCGTCGAGGGATCCTTCGCGCGAGTGCGTGTGTCACTCGATGGCTGGGATGATGCATCTCGAGCAGGGCAACCTGGAGGCAGCGATCGAGGCATTCATCCGGGGTTTGCACGCGGAACAGAAGTCCGCGGATCAGGAGCTGGCGCTCTACTACGAGCTGGGCAACACCTATCAGCTGAGGTCGAATCCTCGCGAGGCGTTGTTCTACTTCCAGAAGGTGATGCGACGCGACGCAGGCTACCGCGACGTGGCTGCGCGTGTTCGGGCGCTGCAGCCCAAGCCCGCGGTCGCGGGCGGTCCCGGGCTCAAGACGGCGGTGGGTGAGGACGAGTTCGATCGGGCGTTCGACGACGTATTCGGCAACAAGTAGCGCGGGACGGGCAGCGGACGATTGGGGCTCGTGGGGAAGGGCCGCGCACGCTAGGCTGGGGGCTGGAGCAGCGTGGATGGCAGAGCGTGCGCATGGAACTCTTCGCCTCGTGATGGTGGCAGCGGCCTGCGCGATGCTCGTGGGGTGTGGGGGGTACGTTGGACGCGGCACGCACCTGTACCGCGAGGGGCGGTACATCGAGTCGGCGGAAGTGCTGGCCCGTTACGAGGGGATCGTGGAGCAGGAACCCCCGAAGCGACAGGCGCAGTACGCGACCTACCGGGGGCTCACGAGCCTTCGACTCGGCGATTACGCGGACGCCCATCGGTGGATGGTGTTCGCCTACGAGGTGGCGCGTCGGCACCCGACGGCGCTGCGGCCGGAGCATCGCCGTGAGCTGGATCGGGGATGGTGGGAGCTCATGTCGCGATTGCCTCCGCCCCCGCCCGCAGGGATCGCTCCGTCGCCGGCGCAGTGAAATCTCGCAACCGCGCGTGTGCTCGGCTGTCGAGGAGAACCTTGCGGTGTGGTAGGCTCGCATCGACAGGTGCAACTGGGGCCTGGGGAGTTCGCGATGCGGACGATCGACGAAGTGCGAGCTGCGTTGGTGCAGCGGTTGGGGGACGAGGCGAAGCTGGTGCTGCTCAACTCGCGAGTGATTCTGCGCACGGGCGTGAACCTGGTGGAGCCGCGTCCGGCGCACAGGGCGGATCCCGCGGCGGTAGAGCGAGTTCTGGGAGCACTGCGGGAGATGGGCTTCGATCTGAACGGGGCGCGAGGTGGCTGAATGGGTAGCGATGACATCCGAAGCGTGTACGCCAGGGGCACTTCATCCGACGACATCCTAAGGACGTTGACGTCAGAGCTCGACGGAGTTGCGCCGAAGCTGATCGTCTTGTTCGCGGGTCATCGCAGGGACGGGGCGGGGCTGACGGGAGCGCTGTCCGCTCGCTATTCGGGGGCGACCGTCGTGGGTTGCACGACGGCGGGGGAGTTCACGGAGTCGTCGACGGGAGTCGACGGGGTTTCGGCATTGGGGCTCGGGGCGGGTGTGGTGAAGCGCGTGGGCGCTGCGATCGCGCGTTGCGACAAGGGCGTTGACGTCGCGGTCCGAGGCGCCCTGGACCGGATCTCGGCGCAGCTGGGGCAGCCCTTGCGGGAAGCGGATCCAGCGAGGTACGTGGGGCTGACGTTCATCGACGGC
>JAKLDZ010000305.1 GCA_022703255.1 Myxococcota bacterium
CCCTGAAGGAGACCCCCATCCCATGGCTGCCAAGAAATCGATCCGCAGTGAAGGGGGAGACATCCGACGCGTCGCCGTCGTCGGCGGCGGACTCGCCGGCTTGATGACCACCATCAAGCTCTGCGAAGCCGGCGTCCCCGTCGACCTCTTCTCGCTCGTCCCCGTCCGACGCAGCCACTCCGTCTGCGCACAGGGCGGAATCAACGCCTCCGTCAACACCAAGGGCGAGGGCGATAGCCCCCGCGTCCACCTCGAGGAAACCGCCTACGGCGGCGACTTCCTCGCCAACCAACCCCCCGTCAAGGGCATGGCCGACGCCGCCCCCGGGATCGTCCACCTGCTCGACCGCATGGGCGTCCCCTTCAATCGCACGCCGGAAGGCCTGCTCGACTTCCGACGCTTCGGCGGAACGCTGTTCCACCGCACCGCCTTCGCCGGCGCCACCACCGGCCAGCAGCTTCTGTACGCCCTCGACGAGCAGGTGCGCCGCTACGAGACCGTAGACCTCGTCGACGACGTCGGAACGACCCTCGCCGGCGAGAGAATGGTCCGCAAGTTCGAGCACTGGGACTTCGTCTCCCTGGTGATCGACGATCACGGCGCGTGCGTGGGGATGGTCGCGCAGGATCTGAAGACCATGCAGATCCAGGCGTTCCCCTTCGACGCGGTGTGCCTTGCGACCGGAGGTCCCGGCGTGATCTTCGGACGCTCCACCAACAGCGTCATTTGCACCGGTTTCGCCGCGGGGCAGGCGTGGAAGCAGGGCGCGGTCTACGCCAACGGCGAGTTCATCCAGGTCCACCCGACCGCCATTCCCGGCGCCGACAAGCTGCGACTCATCAGCGAGAGCGCGCGCGGCGAGGGGGGACGCATCTGGGTGCCCAAGGACCCGAAGGATCAGCGCGCTCCGGCCAGGATCCCGGACAAGGATCGGGACTACTTCCTGGAGCGCATGTACCCCGGCTACGGCAACCTGGTGCCACGCGACATCGCCTCGCGCGCCATCTTCCAGGTCTGCTTCCACGAGAAGCGCGGCATCTTCAACGACAAGACGCGTCGCAACGAGAACGAGGTCTACCTCGATCTCACGCACAAGAGCGAAGCGTTCCTGCGGGAGAAGCTCGCCGGTATCCTCGAAATCTACGAGAAATTCGCGGGCGTTGACCCCTATCACAACCCGATGAAGGTCTTCCCCGCGGTCCACTACTCCATGGGCGGCCTCTGGGTCGACTACGAGCGCAACGACCAGGGAGGCCTCCGAACCGGCTCCCCGCGCAATCACTCCACCTCCATCCCGGGCCTGTATGCCGTCGGTGAGGTCGACTACCAGTACCATGGCGCCAATCGCCTCGGCGCCAACTCCCTGCTGTCGTGCATCTACGGCGGCATGGAGACCGGCCCCGCGATGGCCTCCTATCGTCAGGCCCTGTCCCGCAGCGCCTTCGACCTCCCCGACTCCCTCTTCGACAAGGCCGCCAAGCGCGAAGAGAAGGACTTCCAGCGCATCCTCGACCAGAACCAGGGCGACTCCGACGGCGAAAACGTCTACCAGCTCCACCAGGAGCTCGCCGAGGTCATGCTCCGCGATTGCACCATCGAGCGCGACAACACCAAGCTCGACAAGGTCATCGAGAAGATCGGCGAAGTCGAAGAGCGACTCGGCAAGGTGCGTGTCGACGACACCGCCCCGCGCGCGAACCAGAACGCCCAGTTCGTGCGCCACTTCGAGAGCATGGTGCCCCTGGCCCGGCTGATCGCCACCGGGGCCCGCAACCGCGACGAGTCGCGCGGCGCCCACTACAAGCCCGACTTCCCCAAGCGCAACGACGCCGAGTGGATGCGCACCACGCTCGCTCGCTACCAAGGCGTCGGCAAGGCGCCCGAGTTCCTCCGCGCCTTCGACTACCAGCTCCCCGGCCAGACCGTGCACGTGACCGACGCCGTCGACGTGTCCCTCGTGCCCCCGCGCGAACGCAAGTACGAGACCGCCGGCGCGGCCAGCGCGGCCTCGGCCCCGCCCGCCGACCAGGCCGACAAGCCCGATGCCAAGGAGCCCGCCCATGGCTGAGCGTTTCGTTCACCTCAAGATCCGACGCCAGGACGGCACCAGCCCTGCCACCCGACGGTGGGAGGAGTTCAAGGTCCCCTACCTGCCCCAAATGAACGTCATCAGCGCGCTGCAGCAGATCCAGCTGCGCCCCGTGACCGTCGACGGCAAGCGCGTGGCCCCCGTCGTGTGGGATTGCTCCTGCCTCGAAGAGGTCTGCGGCGCCTGCACCATGCTCATCAACGGCCGCGTCCGACAAGCCTGCAGCGCCCTCATCGATCAGATCGCCCCCAACGGCCAGGTCATCACCCTCGAGCCCATGAGCAAGTTCCCGATCGTGCGCGATCTGATGGTCGATCGGCAGCGGCTGTTCGACGATCTGAAGCGTGTGCGGGCGTGGGTGGAGACGGACGGCTCCCACGCCCTGGGGCCGGGGCCGCGGGAGAGCGCGGAGCAGCAGCAGGAACGCTACGCGCTGTCGCGGTGCATGGCGTGCGGCTGCTGCCTCGAGGCGTGCCCGCAGTACAACGACTCCACCACCTTCGTGGGAGCGGCCGTCATCAACCAGGTGCGCTACTTCAACATGCACCCCACCGGCGCCATGCAGGCCGGCCAGCGACTCGAAACCGTCATGGGCGAGGGCGGCATCACCGACTGCGGCAAGGCGCAAAACTGCGTCGTCGTCTGCCCCAAGGAGATCCCCCTGCTCGACTCGCTCTCCAGTGTCGCTCGCGATACCACCAAACGCATGCTGCTGCGCTGGTTCCTCAAGTAGCCCCGACGCGTCCCGTCACTTGATCCGTGGGATCACGAACCGGGCGTGCGTGAGCCGCTCCGTCGTCCCCTTCTCCGGCGCCGTGAAGACCGCCTTCGCAACGAGCCCCGTCAGACACCTTCGAAAAGGTTCGTTGAGCGAACCTTCCTCGCTCTCGAGCCGCAAGTCCGTCGCTCGCCCCCCCTCGACCACCGTCGCCCGCAGAATCGCCGCCCCACGCTGCACCCCGTGCTCGCCCGCACACCGGTCCGCTCGCGCCTGCACCTGCGCCGCATCCTTGCGCGCCGCTCCCATCTCGTACGGGCTCGGACAGTCCCCCTTGCACCCCACGTTCATGTCGAGCGGGAGATCGTCCTCCGCGAACCTGCCATCCCCGCCCCCCGCCGTCGCCTCCGGCGTCGGCCCCGCATCCGCTACCGCGGTCGCCGACCCCTGCACCACGCTGCCCGTCTCCGGACGAGCCGTTCGCGGGTCGCATGCACCGACCGTGAGCGCCACGCCCGCGATCGCAATCGCCGGGTAGGCGGGGAGCGGACGACGGCCGAACCTTCGGGCGGATGTCTCGCGCAGCGTCATGCGGCGATTCTACGCGACCTTGCGCGCGGCCACCTCGCCCAATCGATGCAGCCCCTCAACGCCACCAGGCCAGCGAACCGAAGCCGTCGGCCGGCATGCACTCCCAGTCCGGCTCGCCCATCGAGGCCACGATCAACTTGTTGCCCGGCTCCACCCACGAGGCCACCGGCGTTCCCCCGGATGCCTTGGGCGTGAGCAGCCAGTCGGCACACACCCGCGGCGCCCGGTGACGATCGAGCGCAGCAGCGTAGGCGAACACCCGATCCAACGGGTCCTCGGCGCCCACGTGCGTCGTGAAGTAGCACGTGGCCCACAGCGCTTCCGCCACCTGCGTGGTGTCGCCGGTGTCGATCGCCGCCAGCACCGGCAACGCTCCCTCCACCGTCCGGCACGGCGTGCGCCGAACCAGCACCTTCACGAAGTCGATCGCCGCGTCGCGAGCCGTCGGATACGCACGAAAACAAGCCTGGTACGGCCCCCGCGTGTCGGAGTCCCGGTGCAGGAACGTCCCCGGGGGACAGCTCGCTCGCCCCCCTGCAGCGCATCGGTGCGACCGCGTCCCGTCCGCACACGTCGGCACCGCCGCGTGAATCGCCCCCCAGTTCTTCGAGAAGAGCCCGCTCGAGCGCCACCCTCGGCCGAAGCCCGACTCGTACGACGCGATCGCCCCCGAGATCTCGACTCGCGTCTGCGTGGGCTCGTATCCGAGGTCTTTCCACGCCGCGCACAGCACGTTCGAGTCCGCCTGGGACACCAAGGGCGCGGCATCGGCAGCCGAGGCTGCCGTCAGAATCGTCAGGAAGGCCGCGACCGGCCAGGCACTTCGCATGGGTCTGTCCTGTTCATGCTCCGCATCGGCCCGATGCGCAACTTCGTGACAGTCGAGGGGCCAATTGTGTTCCGACGAATTCCTGCACCGTCGGGTCTCCGACACTACTTCGGCGGCGGCGGCGCGATCGACTTCAGGTTCAACCCCCCAGGATACTGGTAGCTCGTGTAGCTCCCGTACCCGTAGACCTGTACCCCCACCGGCCGATCCGCCTTGAGCGTGTGCGTCCCCGTCGGCCCCAACCCCACCCGCGCTACCGACAACCCCGACCCGCCGATCGCCGTGAAGCTCGTCGCCGCCACATCGGTCCCATCCAGGTTCACACGCGTCCCAGGCTCCGCCACGATGTTCACGAAGTTCGTGTCGTAGTCCCGCGGCGCCAGGAACACGTACCGCTGCCGGTACTGCTCCACCGAAGTCGCCAGACTCTGTGACGGATCCCCCTTCTCCCACAGCGGCGCGTCCACCAGCGTCGCCCCCAGCATGAACGTCGCCACCAGGAACTCGTGGTCCCCCGTCACCTGAAAGTCCCCTGCCTGCACTCCCAGGTCAATCACCTCGCCCGCCCCGATCTTGAGCGTGGTCTCCTCGTTTACCGCGGGATCGAACGTCAGCGTCGTGTCGTCCACGTTGCCCACCAGTCGCACCACCTGTCCGGGAGCCACCGCTGCCCTCGGGCCATGAGGCACGGTCACCGCGTATCGCCGGCCCAGGGTCTCGGCAGGGAAGACCGATTCCTCGAGGTGATCGCAAGCAGGAGAACCGGCCGGCTCGTCCCGACACGCCATGCCCGTGATCACTTGTACGGGTTGCGACGCAACCACCAGCGAGCCGCTCAGATCGTCGGTGCTCAACTTCCCGCCGATGAGCTCCAGCACGTCGCCCGCATTCATCGTGACCTGGGCCGTGTCCCCGGGCTGCATCGCTGGAATCCCTCCTCCGGCCAGCACCTTGCCCTTCGTCTTCACCTCCACCAGCGTGCCGTCGCGGACCGCCGTGATCGCGGCAAACGAAGGGATCAATCCCCCGTACCCCTCCACCTCCTCGCCGTTGGAGCCGATGAGCCGATAGTTGCCCGTCAGCGCCGTCGTCGGCAGCAACAGGGACGCGTCGTTGGAGAACGAGAAGCACCCGACCGCGGCGTTGTTGCGATCCGGACAGGGGCTGTTCCCAGGACAACCCGTCCAGCTCTTGCCCGGCGGTCCGCCCGCTCCGCGGTACTCGAGTGCGCTGAACTGATAGACGGTCACCGGGTGGCTGGAGACCAGGTGGTAGGCCCCAGCGGACTGCAGCACCGATGCCGTCATCACCTCCGTGCCGCCGCACTCGTTGGCGTCGGGCCCCTTCAACGACGGCACCCAAGGCAGGTAGATCGTCTCGAGCGTGTTCGGGGGCACGCTCACCTCGATGTCCACGCCGTTGCCGGTCACGTGCACCGCGGCTTCGGAGGTCCCGGTATTCGAGACGACGACTGCGAAGTCGAAGATGCTCCAAACGCTGTTGGCGGTGACGGTGGGCCAGTAGTCGCAGCCGATGTAGGAGTTGTTTTCCTCGGCTTGCTGGCAGGTGGTCGGCGTGTCGTTCGGGTCGATCTGGATCAGTCCGGCGCTTCCGCCCGTACCCGTCCCCGACGTCCCCCCGGTCCCGATTGCCCACCCGTCTCCCAGCGGCGGCGGCCTCTCCTTGTCGGAGCACGCCACCGTCGTCACGACCCCGAGCATCACCGCGATAGGCGCCAGCCTCGTCATCGAGCGCATCGTATCCCACCTCCGCGGCTGCGAGCATCCCTGCATGCTCTCGCTCCCCTCGACCCATCGCCGCACCTCGTGTTGACCCCTTCCCGCCGCTGCGGTTACTGCGGGTGTACGGCCCCATGGACACACAGTCTCTCGTCCCCTATGCGCGGTTCTCCCCTGCGACGAGCAGCCTGATCGTCTTCGTCTTCGGCGGGCTCGTCTTCGGAATCGTCCTCACCCTCGCCATCACCTTGTGGTCCTGGCATCGCCAGCGCGCCAAGGCTGCCCGCGACTCCGTCCGCTCCGATCGCTTCCTCGCCCCCGGCCCCAACGTCCTCGGCGGCGTCGTCGAACCCCTCGATTCCTCCCCTTTCGCCGTCCGCTTCCGCATCACCCAGTCCGGTGTCGAGCGCCAGAACAAAGGCGCGTGGCACACCACGTGGACCGAAGACGAGCGCACGATCGAAGCACACCCCTTCCACCTGCGCCTCGCCAACGGCCAGCACATCCGTGTCGAGCCCGGCCACGATGTCTTCCTCGTCGATGCCCTCGACCAGCACGAGCGCACCTCCCACGCCACGCGCACCCTGACCGCGGAGCTGTCACGCGGCGAGCGCGCCACCGTCAGCGGCGTGCTCGTCCGGGAGGATACCCCCGGAGCGACCCCCTCAGGCTACCGCAGCTCCTCGAGCCGTTCGTTCGTGCTTCGACCCCCCTCCCTCGAGCCCATGCTCATTTCCGCCGAACCGCTCGAGCAGCGCTATCTCCGCCGCGCGAGCGTCCACGGCCGCATGGCCATCATCACCGCCGTCGTCTGGATCGCCTTTCACCTCGTCGCCTTCGGCCGCTACGACCTGCTCTCCTGGTTCGGAGAGGTCGTCCAGGCCACCGTCGTGGGCACCCCCACCTGGACCCGCTCGACCAAGCACGGGCCCGTCACCCACTACGGCGTCGTGGCGCGCTACGAGACTGCCGACGGTCGCGTCCGGTTCCTCAGCGACGAGGTGAACGCGTCCGCGTGGGGGCGGTTCAGCGACAAGCCTGGTCAGACCGTCCGGTTCCGCGTCGTGGACTTCCGCAATCTCGCGTGCATCGGAACGCGACCGACGGTGTCGGATGTGGCCACCGCGATCGGTGTGGCAGTCAACCTCGCGCTCATCATCGGCTACTTCGTGTATTCGCGCACGACGCGGCCCTGGTACGACCGCAAGAAGCTCGTGCAGCTCGAGCGAGGGCGGCTCTGACTTCGGCCGGCGCGATGCGTCGAGCCCATGTGCGGGTTCAGCGGATGCCGATCGCGATCTCGCGCTGCGTCGCTTCGTCGGCCCCGCGGGCGAAGGCCTGGAACG
>JAKLDZ010000306.1 GCA_022703255.1 Myxococcota bacterium
CGCGCGCCGCGGTGCACGGGCAGGTTCCGCCGCCCGTGGGGACGCATGCCTTGCCCAGCGAAGGAGCGGAGCCGCCCGCGCCGGCGGCGGATGCGTCGGATGCCGAAGCATCGTCCGAGGCATCGGGCTCCGGTGCCCCACCGGCAGCGCCGTCGGTGCCCGCGTCCTGGCCCCAGGAGGACAAGTCCACGCACTCGTATTCGGCCGAGGGACAGGCGGCAGACGCGCAGTCGAGCGCGCAGAACTGATCGCCCAGGGGGGAGGTCACGCACTTGTAGCCCGAGGCGCAGTCGGTGTCCTTGGTGCAGATCCCGCACTGCGTCGAGCCCTGGACGACATCGCTCGCCGCGTCTTTGCCCGCCGCTCCCGACGCCCCGGCCTTTCCTGCACCGCCTGCGGAGGCATCCGATCCCGCCGTGCCGCCGGCTCCACCTTCGGAGGCGGCATCGAGCGAGTGCCCCCCTGCTCCGGGTACGGGACCGGCCACCTCGCCGCCGTCATCACCACCGCACGCGACGATCGCAACTGCGCCCGATGCGAGGGTCAAGCAGACCAGAACCCCGTGATGCAACGACGAAGGGAAGCGCATGGCACCGTCTCCTGGACAAGCGTGGGCTTCTCCAGGTTAGGCCCAGAGGCCGCGTCGGGTCAAACCCGCAGACGGCTTCAGTGCACGGCGGACAGATGATCGAGCGCTGCGCCGCAGACAGCGCCGACGAGGAAGACCGCGGCAGCCGAGGCGAGAGCCAACCGCGCGGCGGCTCGCTTGACGGAGTCGAGGCGGGCGCTGCGAGCGGCATCGGAGACGCGGTGTCCGCGCCAATTGGAGGCGAGGGCGACCCAGGTGAGGGCGACGCAGAGCAAGGCAATCAACTGCTTCGCCAGGAGCCACCGATCGATGCCGGGCGAATGAGCCAGAACGAACGTCTCGAGGTAATGCTGGTAGCCGTGACGCTGCAGCCCCCCGGCAGCGATCGCAGCGATCTGAAGCAGAGCGGCAAACGCGAGGGCAGAGCCGCACGACTCCCGTTCTCGGCGCCAGTCGAGCCAGACCGCGAGGGCGAGCAGCGCGAGCAGAGCGGCCCCGAGGCTGCCGTGGACCGGGCCGGTGATCGCGAACCAGGAGGGGGTCATGTACTTTCGGGCGGAGGCTTTGTTTTGCGCGGGGGGACGAGGGCGGCGGCGACGGCAGCGAGCACGCTCCCGAGCACCGCGGCGACCCACATGAGCTGGATTGCGCTGCCCATGGACGAGCAGTTGGCGCCGGGGCCGACGCGCACGGCGAGGACGCCGTCGGGCCACTGGACTTCGCAGGGTTCGCGGGTGGGGTTCATAGACCGAAGCCCTCCATCAATCCGGGGCTGCCTGTCATGCTGAGCCAGGCCAGCGCGATCACGGCCGCGGCCCCGAGCAGCGCGACGCCTGCCTGGGCGAGGCGCGCGGGGAACGCGAGGCGGCACGCGCGCACGAGGATCAACAGCGGGATCAACCCGGGGCCGAGGATGAGGAATGGCTGCATGCCGTGCTTCTCGTTGAACCAGGCGAAGGTCGCGCCACCCACGCCCACCAGCAGCGGCCACGCCAGCAGGCGGAGCACGGGGAAGGCCTTGCGCAGTCCGGATCGACCGCGCGACGACGCGAGCCGCACGAAAGCATAGGCACCGAGCGACGCGAGAGCCACCAGCAGCGTGAACGACACGCGCGTCAGGACCATCCTGCGGTACAGCTTCAAGGTCTTGTCCCGCACGACCGGCGCGTGCTCTCCCCAACGCAGCGCAGCCGCCTTCGCCGCCGACCACTCGCCCCGCTCGACGTGCAGATCGATCGTGGCACGAATCGCCATCACTCGCTCCCCTTTGGGCGAGGACTCGTCTTCGACCACGCGCCGGTACGCATCGATCGCGAGGGCGGCATCACCCAGGTTGCGCGAGGCCGCATCTCCGACCGCGAGACGGGCTTCGGCACGCACCAGGCCCGGAGGGAATTTCTCCGACGCGCCCAGAAGGTCGCGCACGCGCGCCGCGTCGCTCGCGGCGGCCGGATCCCTTCGGTACCGCTCGAGCGTGGTGAGGGGCGCGAAGCTCCCCTCGGAGCGACGCTCGAGCCATCGCGCCCGCACAATCGACCCCGGGGAAGAGGGAGCCGAAGGGTCGGCTTCCGCGGCTTCGCGATACAGCTTCGTCGCCTCGGCGTAGCGCATCTCGGATTCCGCAGCGCGTGCTCTCTCGAACGCCTGCTCGGCGCGCGCCCTCGCTGCCGGGTCCGCCGGTGCGGCGTAGGCTGTCGTCATCCACGACAGCCACGCGAGCATCGCGATCAGCACTATTGACAACCACCGCATGGGCAGGAGCATACCTCACCATCATGATCAGGGGTCACCTCATCCTGCGCGCCGCGAGCGCTGCGTTCCGTTGCTCGCTCCCCGTCTCGTGCATCGTCCTCTCCGGCTGCGCGAAGTCCTGCAAGGAAGATCGCCCCTACGTTCCCTACGGCATCGACGCAGCCTCCCCCGCTGCGCCCGCGTCGGCCCAGCCTCCCGCCGACCCGTCGGCCACCCCACCCGCAGCGTCGTTCGCGGCGGTGCCCGCGGAGCGCGCTCAGGGTGCGACCGTCCTCACGCTCGACGGGGCGACTCTCGCGGCACCGCAGGGCAAGGTGCTGCACGCCTACTCTCGCGCGGACTGGAACGCCGACGGAAAGGACGACGTTGTTGCCTGGACGCAGGACCCGCAAGGCGCGCAGGGCGCCCTCGTGTGGTACCCGCGGCAGGAGAAGGGCTTCGGCCCTGCTGCGACCCTCCTGGTCCCCCCCGCGACGTGGGCCCCCGCAGACGGGTGCCGCACCGAGGCGGAGTTGTGGCGCATCGGACTGCGGACCGCATGGTTGAAGCTCTCCGTCGCCTGCGCCGACGCAGGCCCACCCCAATCACGCCCCCAGTGGGCCGCCGTGGTCGCACCGGCCAGGCAACCCGCCGTTCGCGTCGAGGTCTCGATCAAGCCGGGACTCGTCGGTGAAGATCTGACGCTGTACGCCGATGCAACCGATCGCGATGGCGACGGCGTGGACGACGTCGCGCTGACCGTGAGCCTGGCCGGCGAGCCTTCACCGCTCGAAGCCGTCGGACAGCCGGTCGCCGCGGAGTTGCGTTGGTTCGATCGACCCGCCGGGCTGTCACGCGACCCGCACGAGCCCGAGGCCTCGCTGCGCGTGCAAGCCGCGCGCATCTCGAAGGCTGCGCGCAAGAAGGGTGCGCTCGACGAGGTCGCATCCTCGGCACGGCGACTCCGACGGCTGCACACGCTGTTGTGCGACGAGGGGAAGCGGGTCGAGCTCAAGGGCGAGGAGCTGTCGTGCAGCAGCTCGCAGGCGCTGCAGGAAGCGGAGCTGGCGGAGCTCGACGCGGCCTTGAAGATCCCGGAGGCCGCGCGGGCAATCGCGGTGCTGTCCAGGATCGAGCGTCCGGGGGCGGCTTTCGATCCCAAGCGCCTCGCGGACGCCAGAAGCCGATACGAGAAGGCATTCGGCACGGTCCGCGTCGCGGTGCGCGAGGCACCCGGTGTCCCGATGCTGGGTCCTGCCACGACCCCCTCGTGGGGCGCGCTGACCTTCCTCGCCGACGGCACGCTGTTCGTGCGCGAGAACGCCGGAACGATGAGCGTGGAGGCCGAGAGCCTCGCAGGGAAACCGTCGCAGGCAGGGCCCTCCGGCGGCCCCTGGCTGGTTCCGCTCGCGGCGCCTGCCGGCAAGTGGATGCTGGAAGCTGTGGTGGACGGATGCGACGGGGCACCGTTGCGCGCGAGGATGCACTCCTCGGAGGGGACGACAGTGGAGGTTCCGCTGCCCATCGCGTCGGAGCCGCGGAGCTTCTGCGGCAGCGGCAGGAGCACGGTTCCGGTGATCCCGCTGGGGTGGACCGAACGGGGCCTCGAAGCCCTGATCGCAGGCAGCAGCGTGCGCATCACTGCGGAGCCACCCAAGGCATCGCTGACCCCGACCGCGGCCATGGGGCCGGTGGCGAGCGGAGCAGCGCGCTCCCACGACGGCAGATGGATCGTGGTGCCGGTCGGCTTCGGGCTGGCGTTCGCGGGCCCGAACGGCAAGGGAGCGCTGTGGACTCACGAGCGGTTGCAGGGCGCGTCGGCAAAGCTGCGCGACTGCACCGTGGCGGACAACATGACCGTTGCGGCCTGCGTGGAGGGAAATCGCGTGCTGTGGATCAAGCCGGATCGCGCCGGAGACGGCGGGTGAGATGCCCGAGGCCGGGTGTCTAGCGTCGACGACGTCGCTTGCGCGACAGCGGCGGCACGACCACCGAGACATCGGAGTGGTCGGCGAGGGCGAGGCGAAGGACCGCGTTGACCGCGGTGAGCTTCTCGTCGGGATCGAGCAGTTCGAAGTCCTCGACCATCCTGCGGACGGCCGCGATCATCTGCTCGCGGTTGAGAGCGGCGACTTGGGGTTCGCTTTCCATGGCCGCCGATGTCGTAGCACGAAACCCGTCCGCCACAAGAGCCCGGAATGAGGAAGCCCGTTGCCGCATCGAATCTTCTCGCAGCCATGCGATCCTCCATCCTTGCCGCGGCGATCGTGAGCACGACCTGCGCGGTTGCGCGGGCCACCCCTCCCCCTGGCCCGCCGGTTCCCGCGCCGCCCGGGAGCGTGAAAGAGCTGGCCACGGAACCCCAAGACGCGACCTGCGCGCCCGGCTGCCCCCACGTGCACGTCGGAACCTGGCGACGCTCCTGGAGCCCGTCGCAGGTGGACACCGGCATCGGCGGCCTGCGACTCTCCGGGGTTCGCGTGCGAGGCTCCGACGCCGACACGGAAGGAACCCCTTTCGGCGTCCAGCTCGCCGGACAAAACCAGGCCTACGGAGCGTGGGGCTACTACGACTACCGGACCCAGAGCTTCGTCTGGATCGGCGGCGGACGAGCCGGCTTCGAGGGAGGCCTCGGCGCGGACGTCGCCGCGGGGATGAGGACTCGCAACGATGACGGCCTCGCGGCGTTCGTCCGGTTGGGAGCGAGAGGATGGCTGTTCGGCAACGACTGGCTCTACAGCTCGCTGCTCGAGGTGCCGCAGGTGCAGCTCGGCTGGCAATGGCTTCACAGCGGCAAGGTCGTCGAGCTCGCCGCACGCACCGGACCCGTGCTCACCGGCAGGTACAACACCGGACACGATGCCTTGCGCAGGCTCGGGGACTCGTTCGAGCTGGGGGGCCATGCTGCCGTGCACGTCGAGCCGGCTCACGTCGAGATCGCCTGGGCCCGGGTCTTCGCGGCCAGCCCCGGCGGCGCGGTGGATATCGTGCAGGGGTCACTCTGCGGTCAGGTGGCGGTGCTCGCGCTCTGCCTCGACGGCAGCTACTTCCACGGCGAGCAGTCGCATAGCGGTGTCAGGACCGTGATCGGGCCCGCGGAGGCGTTGTACGGAGGACTGACCTTGGGCTTCGGTCGAGGCGTGATCCCGCGGGAGCTGCGGCAGCCGGAGCGCGAACCGCATCGGCGAGGCGGTGCGAAACCGTAGGGGAAGGATCGACGGGGCTTGCGTCACACTCCGCAAGGCGATGACGATGAAGTCGATGTGAACCCCCGGTACGGCACCTGGACGTGGATCCTGCTCGCGGCTCTGATCGGCGGCTGCACGTCAGCGCCGCAGGAGAGTCGCAAGACCCGCACACCTCATCGAAGGCAGCCCGCGGTTGCGGTGACTCCGCAAGCCCCGATGCCCATGGCGGCATCGGCGACAATCGAGCCGGCGCGCGTCGATGCACCGTCGGAACGCCCCGCAGATTACGACCTCGCCGCGGACCGGGAGCGCATTCGGGAAAAGGTGGCGCGAGACCTGGGAGCACGCAGTCGCGTGGTGGTAGTGGCCGAGCAGTACGTGGTCGGGGCGCCGGCGGGAACGGGAGCAGTGGAGTCCGCTGCCCCGTTCATGGACTCGGTGCTGGCCGCGTTGCACAACGGTCGCTTTCGAGCCCGTCCGCCGCGTGCGCTCGCGGTGTACCTGTTTCCCGAGGCGGGCTCCTACGAGGCGTTCTGCCGCGCGCAGTTCGCAGGCCCCTGCATGTCGCGATTCGGATTCTTCAGCCCCGCGGAAGGGGCCCTCGTCATGAACATCGGGCTCGGCATCGGCACGCTGTCCCACGAGCTGGTCCACCCGATCCTCGCGGCTGACTTCCCGCAAGCCCCCACCTGGATCAACGAGGGCATCGCATCTCTGTACGAGGCTCCGGTCCTGCCGCGTCGCGGCGAGATCCACGGACGCAAGAACTGGCGGCATCCGCGGCTCGTTGCCGCCCTGTCGTCCCAGTCCGAGCGCGAGGAGGCTGCGCTGCACAATCTGTTCGGCCTGTCGGACGAGGCGTTTCGCGGCGCCAAGGAGGACCTGCACTACGCGACGGCGCGGTACACGTGCCAGTGGCTCGACGATCACGGAAAGCTCTGGGAGTTCTACCAGGGGTGGCGCGACGGATACTCCGACGACAGGACCGGCGAGCGGGCCTTCACCCGCGCAGTCGGGCGCTCCCCCGAAGAGGCGAATCACGACTGGACCCGCTGGGTCCTGTCCCTCTGACCGCGCGAGGAGAGCTGCAGCGCTCAGGGCACGGCGAGCACGGGCTCACGCGCGAGGGTCACGCCGAACTTCGAACGCACGCCTTCGACGATCTCCGCCTCGAGCGCGAGCAGAGCGCGGGCGGTCGCGCCTCGATTGACGAGCGCCAGCGCGTGCTTCTTCGAGATGCCCGCGCCGTCGCGCGTGTAGCCCTTCGCGAAACCCGCGCGCTCGATCAGCCACGCCGCCGCGACCTTCCGCTTCCCCTCCCCCGCCGGGAACACGGGCGGCGGTCCCGGCAGCTCGGGCATGGAATGAAGCCTCCCCTGCAGCTCCACCCACTGCGCCTCGTCGAGCACCGGGTTGGTGAACCAGGAGCCCGCACAACGTGATTCGGGTTCCGAAGCATCGTAGACCATGCCCTTGCTCCGCCGCAGCGCGACCACGGTGTCTCTCACGCGACGCACCGGAGCCGTGCCACCCGGCTCCAGCTCCAACGCGCGGGCGAGCTCGGCGTAGCGCACCGGAGCCGATTGCCCGTCCAGGCCAAGCTCGAGCTCGATCGACGTGACCACGTACCGCCCGTGAGAGCGCTTGAACATGCTGCTGCGGTACGACAGATCGCACGCCTCGCGCGTGAGCACGACGAACGCTCCCCCCTCGCGGTCGAAGGCCGTCACCGAGACGAGCACGTCGCCGACCTCGCGGCCGTAGGCGCCGACGTTCTGGATGGGTGTCGAGCCAGCGT
>JAKLDZ010000307.1 GCA_022703255.1 Myxococcota bacterium
TCCACCCCCTCTGGCATCGAGCTCGGTCCATCGGGACCGATTCGATCCCCTGCCCCCGCGCCGAAAGCGGCCGACCGCATCGAAGCCCCCTCTCCCCCGCCCGCTCCTGCGGCCCCGCCCGCCGTCTGGAACGACACACCCCTGGTGAGTCGCCGCACCGCGCTCATCGGCGCCGGCGTGATCGGCGTGCTCGGCATCGGCGGCATCGTGTGGTGCACTCGACCCGTGCGCGTTCCAAACGTCGTCATGGCCGATCCGAGCGGCAGACCAGTCACCTTCGAGCAGATGCGCGAGCCGAGGCCGCTGTTGATGATCGTGCTCGTCTTGCCCAACGATCAGATCAGTCGCTTCGCCGTCGATTCGATCAAGGCCGTCTACGGGAAGGCGTCGATGCGTGTGTCCTTTGCCGCGCTGTACTACGGCACGACGGCCGACGCTGCACGCGTTCGCGAGGAGCTGGGCGCTCCATTCCCGTTCTTCGGCATGAAGGACGCGAAGAACCCCTTCGGTCTTCAGGAGTTCTTCAAGAAGGCGGGGAGCGCGGGACTGCTCGGGGCGTCGGTCTATGGCGGAACGACCATCCTGCTCGACGATCGGAACCGGATCGTGTTCAAGCTCGAGAAGGACGGCGTGCAGAAGCTACCCGACAAGCTGGCGAAGCTGTGCGAGTGACCGCGGGGCAGGGGGGTTAGGCTTCGGGGCAGGAGGGAAGGGCCGGAGGCCGTCTCACGACGGCTCGGACGCAGGCTCCTGCGCTGCCGCGGCCACGATGGGCTTGCGGGTCAGCCCTGCCCAGAGGATGGCGGCGAAGTACAGAATCGTCGTGAGGACCAGCGTCCAGGAACGCCCGAGCGCGAAGCAGATCGGCACGAACAGCATGGAGCCCAGGACGTTGAAGGCCGAAGACACGGCCCACATCCAGGCGAGGTTGCGGGTGTCCTGTCCCTTCAGGGCGTTCATGTGCCAGGGGACGACGACGCCGAGCAGGGCGCCGAGCGGCAGGGTGAGCAGGACCGAGACGACGACGCGCACGGTCCAGCTGGTGCCGATGAGGCGGGGCAGGCCGAAGCGGACCGAGAGCCAGTACAGGCCGAAGCCGATCACGTACAGGCCGAGGACGCGCTGGAAGCTGTTGGCGGTCCGCACGAGGTAGCGGTCGGTGAGCAGGCTTCCGACCGCGTAGCCGATGAGCACGGTGGGAAGGACGATGGCGAGCGAGTACAGGGGGCCGCCGACGAAGAGCGTGAGGTTGAGGAAGGCGCTGTTCTCGGCGAGCATGAAGCCGAAGCCGCACAGGGCGAAGAAGGGCACGGCGCGCAGCGCGCTCTTGCGCGCCTCCGGAGCGACCTTGCTCTCGCGCTTGATGTACGCTGGCGCCACGACCATCGCGATGCACGCGATCAGCGCCGCGAGGAACATCCAACGCACCGCAGGCTGCGGGTAGATGAACGCGCCGTCGAGCGCCTGCATCCACGACGAGTTGTTCGGCCGGATGAAGTAGAAGTACGGACGCTCGTCGGTGGAGGGGTGGACGTCCCAGCGCAGCCCGGACAGGATGGTCTCGCGCTCCGCCTTGCCCTTGGCGTGCCCGAGCTTGACGAACGGGATGTCGGCGTCGGTGATCGGCGTGCGCGTGGGGTCGAGGAACGGCGCGTACTGCACCCGCGCGAGGTGCTCGTAGAAGCGCTGATCCATCTCGGCGTACACATCGCCGATGGGGCGCGTGGCGGGCGTGTCGAGGGGCAGGTAGGGGTGGTAGACGAACAGGTAGTTGTTGGCCTTGACCCACTGATCGAGCCGCGCGATCTCCTCGGGGGTGAACGCGCCCTTCTTGAGGAGGCTGTTCTCGAAGTAGTGGTCGAAGACGACGACGACGGACATGCCCGGGTTGGCGACGCCCTGCTCCTCGAGGAAGTCGAGGTAGGTGACGAACTTGCGCAGGGTGAGGGTGGCGGGCGACGAATAGCCGTGGGACAGCGACAGGATGCCGCCGGGCTTCAGGAGCTTGTAGTAGTCGGCGACCGCGTCCTTCGTGTACAGGAAGTTCTCGCTCAGGGCGTTGGCAGCCGACTGGATGGCCGTGAGGGTGTCCACCCCGCTGGCCTCGATGACGTCGTAGGTCTCCTGGCCACCGAGCGTGTGCGTCCAATGGCGCGCCTCGGTGTTCATCAGGAACACGTTGCCGTGCAGGTGGCGCGTGTACAGCTCCCGCTTCGGATCCTCGGCCCTGCCCACCAGCGTGCGATACGTGTCCGGATTCAGCTCGATCGCGTCAACACGTCGGGTGCCGTACGACTTCGAAACCAGCACGTCCACCCCGCCGCCCGCCCCGATGACCAGCGCCCGCTCGAAGGGGACCGCGGGATCGCGGCCCGCATACGGCGCCGCCCACAGCGAGTCCTTCAGCCACGGCTGCTGCTCCGGAGGCCCCGACAGCGCAAACTGGCGCGTGCTCGCCCCGCCGTCCACCAGGATGAATCGCCCCGGTATCGGCGTCGCCTCGTACTTGTGCGGGATCCCGCTGCGGTACGTCCGCTTGTGCGAGTCGTTCGTCCGGCTCACGTCGATCCGCGCGATCGCGTTCCAGAACGACATCTCGATGCCCCCGAAGTCCATCAGCAGGGTCTGCCGGAGCTCCAGGTACTTGATGCTGAAAACGTCGTGACCGTAGGCGGCGCGTCCAATGGCCGGGTAGACCAGCACGCCCAACGCGGCGAGCGCGAAGACCGGCAGGCGCCAGGCCAGGCCGCGCTTCGCGCGGGGGACGTTGGTCCAGTAGAAGGCGACGCCGGCGAGGGCGATGAGGGCGACGAGGACGACGGCGCCATAGCCGGTGAGGGTGCGGATCGACCAGGCGGCCGCGGCGGCGCCCAGGCCAGCGCCGAGCAGGTCCCAGAAGTAGATGACGCCCGGGCCCTGGCGCGCGGCGATGAGGGTGTAGCTCACGCACACGCCGACGTAGAAGAAGGGCACGGCGAACATCAGGAAGAACAGCGGAAGGGCGATGACGCCGCGCAGATCGGGAAACAGCGGGTCGATGGGCAGGTAGCAGAAGACCGGCACGACGATCATGCACGCCAGGGCGAACTTCCACGCGTAGCTCGCGAGCACCTCCGCCGAGGGGCCGTCGCCCGTGGTGGGGAATAGCCCAGGACGCAGGTGCACGTACGTGCCCGCAACGCCGAAGCCGAGCATCGCGGTGCTGATGATGGCGAACGTGAAGTGGTGCTCGAGCTTGGAGCCGAAGAACTTGGTCAGGAGGATCTCGAACAGCAGCGAGGCCGCGCTGACGAGGAAGAGCCCGATGAGGATGGCATTGCGGCGAAGCACGGGGCGAAGCTAGTACAGGCTCGCGCGGGAAGCCTTGTTTTTGTTGACTCCCGCGGAGCCGCCGCCCCATCCCCCCTCACTTCAGCTTGTAGCCCGGATTCTTCGGGTCGAAGTCCCGATCCGTCAACGGCGCCTCCAGGTCGAGCCCCCGGTAGAAGTACGACTCCTGAAGCTTGCCGTCGAATCCGTGGATCTCCGCCCTCACCTCCACTCCCCTGACGTAGTCCATCCAGTGGACCATCCGCTGGCAGTAGTACCCCAACGATGCGTCCCGCGGCAGCACGCTCTCGGTCTTGAACAGATCCCGCCCGTCGAGCCGGACCAGTCCGTGGTTCACGCGTTCGACGTGCCCCCGGGGGGCGGCCTTCGCGTAGTCGCGCTCGATCAGATGCAGCAGCTCGATGGGGCCCACCTCGAGGACCGAGTGGTTGGTGCCGCGTCGGGCGATGGCGGAGTCCACGCCGATCGTGACGGGGATGACGCCGAGCAGGCCGCCTTCGCGCACGCGCAGCTCCGAGCGTCCCATGTGCGCCTCGCTGTAGAGCAGCTCACGCCCCTTGAAGGGACCGGCGATCCAACGCATGTACACCCCGCGCGGTGAGGTGCGCAGCTTCAGCTCGATCGTCTCCTGATCCTGCAGCTTGCCCCCCACTCGCTCCTGCTTCTCGAGCGTCGCCGTCATCCCTCCGATCCCCTCCGCCGCCTGCTTGCCCGTCGCCAGAAATACCCAGTCCTCCGTCCGCTCGAGCACCGCCCTCACCCGGTCCGGCGGCATCCCCCCGAACAGCGCTCGCCGTCCCTCGTGTCCCAGGAACAGGCTCTGGCTCGCAAGGTCCTCGCCCGTCAACCGATCGAGCGTGCGGCTCACCTGCTCGGGCGGCAACGCCCCGAGCACGGCGTTGAGGATCGCCGGATACTCCCTGCGGAACCCCTCTTCGGTGACCCCTCCGCCAGCCGTCCACCTCTCCCGAACCGCCCCTCGCCTGGCGTCGTCCAACCCCTCCAGCACCGCCCCCATCCCCGCCTCGCCGAGCCAGTCCGCTGCCGCGCTGCGCTGCGTCGCGGTGAGCGCCTCGGCGGCGCGCACCACCTGCTCGACCGACATCTCCTGCATGCCCGAGCGCAGAATGCGCGAGAAGACCTCGCGGAACGGCGGAACCGTGTGGCCGAAGTAGACTGGATCGCTCATGGACGCCGTCCATCCGACGGCGTCCTCGCAGCGTCAATCGACGCCCGGAGCAGGCCGCCTGCTACTTCTTCTTGCGACGCGCGAGCGCGGCCGCGCGCTTGCGACCGTAGTCGTCCGCGTCCGGTGCCTCTTCGCCCCGCACCCATGAGCGAAGCGCCGGCAGCACGAAGCCGTCCCACGACTTCGACAGCCGCAGCACCAGGAAGTCCGTGAAGAGCCCGTCGACGATCTTCTCGATCTCTTCGACCAGGTACATCCGCTCGTAGAACTGCTCGTCGGTCTCCTGACGCAGCTGCGCCGGGATGCGGAGCGTGGACAGCGACAGATCCTCCGCCCCGATCACGAACGCGTACTCGAGCTCGTTGCGGATGATGCGCATGCGCGCGCGGGTCGGGAGCTTGCCCTGCCGCAGCGCCTCGTGGGCTTCCGCGTTGGAGCTGGGGGCCGTCCCCTTGAGCGCCGCCTGCTCCTTCTCCCGCGCCAGAATGATCTGGCTCTCGAACCACAGCTCGCACGTCGTGTCGTCGCTGAGCTGCAGCGTCCCCTCGAACAGCTCGCTCTCGAACCACAACCACACGAGGAACTCCGCGCCCGCAAAGCTGCAGCCTTCGATCCGGTCCACCACATCCATGGCGCCTACTCCTCCTCCGCCGTCGCGGTCTCCGCATGAAAGACCGCCGGCTGGGTCGAGCTGAGCCGCTCGAGCTGCTCGGGATCGCAGCCCGCGCGCACCGCCGCCGCGTAGGGACCGTGGGGCAGCAGCTTGAGCCCGAAGGTCTTCTCGAACATCTCGTGGAGCATCTCGACGCTCTTCTTGGAGCGGGACCAGAAGCGGACGACGCCGGTCTCGGTGTTCCAGGACAGGTCGATGACCTTCATGGCGGGCAGGAGCTGCTTGCGGAGCTTGCGCACGACCACGCTCTTGAGCTCCTCCTTCTCCGCGCGGCTGAGCCGCTCGCGACCTTTCTTCTCGAGCACCGCCTTGGTGGCCTGGGCGAGCTGGGCCTTGACCAGCGGCGCCGGTACCGACCAGCGGTCGATCCGCAACCCGAGGTTCAGGTACGCGTTGAAAAATACCTTCTCCTGATCGAGCTCGAGATCGAACGGATCGGCGATCGAACACCAACCCCAATGCGTCGGATCGTCGCTGTCGGGCGTGAGCGGCTCGAAGACCCGGTTGCGGATCCGCCGCATGTACCCGTTGGCGAAGTTCTCCGGCAGGTCACCCTGCACGTAGAAGCGGGAATAGGTAATCGAGCCTTTGAGCGCGCCCACGTTGTTCGGTCTCCTGGGGGGGAACGGCGGGTCTAGCAGGGCTGCGGGGTCGCGGGCAAGACCCCCCCGGCAACGGCTCATCTTGACCGTCGAACATTCCCCCCCAAAGCCTGCAACAAGGGCGACGCTTCCGATCGCTCGGTAGGCGTGCCGGATCGGAGCGCGGCTCCGACACGACGGGGGGACGACGATGAATCCTCAACGCAACGGGGACGAGACAGGACGGGGAGCGTACACGAGCTTGCAGAGCGGGCAGGCTGGCCCAGCCCGGAACACGGGCGCCGGGGCCGAGTCCCTCGCGCCGACTGCCATGGCCTCCGAGCCGCCACCGCCGGAGTTCACCGCGCCAGCCCCGGTGCCTTGGGGCAAGCACCTGCTGGCCGCAACCACCGCCATCACCGCCGTCGCCATCGTCGGGGCCACCGTCCTGATGTACGGCGTCCGCAAGGCCCCGCGCCTCCGCAGCCTGATGGACAGCGAACCGGTCTCCGCCCTGGCTGCCCCCGGCGAGCTCGCCCAGGCGGTCGGCCTCGAATCGCTGCCCTTGCTCCAACCCTTCGACCTGATCATCGCCGATCAGGCCACCAACCAGGCCGAGCCGGCGGCCATCGAGTGCCTGGCGAAGCTCAAGAGGCCCTACGACATGCGGGTGCAGATCACGGTCGCGACGACCGGTGTCGTGTCCGCGGTGGACGTTCAAGAGCCCCGCAAGCTGACCGACGTGCAGCGTGACTGCGTGGAGCGGGCCTATCTCTCGGTCCGGATCGCGGCGTTCAGCGGAAGCGACACGCGGTTCGTCAAGACGTTCGATGTGCGCTGAGTCCGCGCTCGCAATGCGCTGAACTTGTCTCCGGCGCGGCGTTCGTGGATCATCGGACCGTGGCAGACCCGCGCGCACCCAAGGACCCCAGGGAAATCGACTTCGACCTGCTCGAGCTGGAGCGCGCGGATGCCGTGCTGTCGGGGCGAGACCCGGCCCAGGCCGACGAGGTAGTGCAGGCTCGCGTTGCAGCCGAAGCGGAACGCCAGCGCCGTCAGGAGCGCCTCGACGCCGTCCAGAAGGCTCGCAGGCGTCGCCGGCGCAGGACCCAGACGAAGGTCGCGCTGGTGATCGTGGTGATGGGCATGGCGGCCGGGACGGGGTTCCTCTTGTCGCGCTCCGCGGGCGAGGAAAAGCGCCACCGCGATGCCGTGCTCCCCGGGTTGGAGCAGCGGGGCGCCGGGTTCGACGAGCACGGCTTCACCACCGCGGGTGAATGGCTCGATCTGCCGCCCAACGGCAGGAGCATCGACATCCCGGCGGACACCTGCTCGGTGCTGGTCGGCTCCCTGGAGGGGAGCGACGCGGACCCGGTGTTGAAGGTGCGCCGCAAGGGCGGAGAGGTCAGTGGTTCGCGCGGGCTCTTGTTCTGCACGTGTGACGGCGAGCAGGTGCACGTGCAGGTCGAGCAGCAGAACGCCGCGCTCGTCCAGAATGTCATCATGATCATGGCCGGCAACATGAGCCGG
>JAKLDZ010000308.1 GCA_022703255.1 Myxococcota bacterium
CGACCAGGAGCACCGCGAGGAACCCGGCCATGCTCAACAAGCCCACCATTCCCAGGGCGCGGAAGCGTACGGCCCACACGTACAGGAACACGGCCTCGATATCGAAGACGATGAACAGGATCGCGGTCAGGTAGAACTTCACGCTCAGGCGCGCGTGGCGCGCACCGGCGGACTCGTTGCCGGCCTCGAACGGCATCAGCTTGGCCGGCGTGGGGTTCTTCGGTCCCAGGTAGTGGGCCGCGACGAAGAATCCGATCACGACCAGCCCTGCCAGCCCCAGCATCAGGAAGAGCGGAGCATACGTTGCGACCATCGAGCGTGCTCCCGGAAGTACCCCGCCCGACCCGTGATGAGTCGGCACGAAAACGCGAGGATGCTCGGTCCCTAGCCCTGGGTAGGCAGGGCGTCAACCGGGGGAGACGCGCTTTCCGCTCGCAACTCGCCCGCGTCGAACGAAGGCACTGGAGCCCGCCGCCGCGCCAGCTATAACGCCCCCATGCCCCGTGCTCCGATGCCTCTGATCACCTTCGATCTCGGCGGCGTCATCGTGCGCCTCAGCCGTTCTCTCGAAGAAGCCGCCACCGTCGCCGGCGTGTCCCTTCGCCCCGCCCACCCCACCCACAACCCCGAGCTGCCGCCTGTGTTCGACCAATGGCAACGCGGTCAGATCTCCGACCCCGAGTTCTTCCAACGGTGGGCCGCCGGGTCGGGGCGGTTCGACGTCGACGACGCGCCGAAGCTGTCCCTCGGTTGGCTCGCGGGGGAATACGAGGGCGTCGCGAGCTTGATCGCGGAGCTGCGCGCGAGCGGGGTGACCACCGGTTGCCTGTCCAACACGTGCGCCCACCACTGGGCCCACATGACCACGCGGCGCGATCTGTTCCCCGCGATCGCGATGCTCGAGCACCAGCACGGCAGCCACCTGCTCGGCGAGATGAAGCCCGACCCCGACATCTACCGCACCTACGAGCGTCTTACGGGGAGAAACCCCCAGGACATCGTGTTCTTCGACGACCTCGAGGCGAACATCCAAGGGGCCCGGGATTGCGGGTGGAACGCGATCCGCGTGATGCCCGACCGGGAGCCGGCCCGGCAGATGCGCGAGACGCTGGCAGAGCTGGGGCTGCTCGGCGCGGGAGCCACGACACCATGAGTGTCAGGGCGATTCCCCTGCAGTCCGGCAGCTCCGGCAACTGCGTGTTCGTGGAGGCAGCTGGGGTGCGTCTGCTCGTGGACGCGGGTATCAGCGGCAAGCAGACAGCCCTGCGACTCGCGGAGCATGGCGTGGACGTCCGCACGATCCACGCGGTGCTCCTCACCCACGACCATGTGGACCACGTGATGTGCGCGCATGTGCTGCAGCGCAAGTTCGGACTGCCGCTGTACGCGACGGCAGGGACGTGGAAGGTGATGCGGCGCACGGGCAGGGCCTTCGCCGACGCGCGCGTGTTCCGAGCGGGTGAGCGCATCCGCTTCGGTGCCGTGACCGTCGAGACGATTCCGACGCCGCACGACGGTGCCGACGGGGTGATCTTCGTGGTGGACTCCGGGCGTGTGAGAACAGGAGTCTTCACGGATCTGGGGCACCCCTTCGCGGAGCTTGGTCCTGCTATCGAGTCGCTCGACGGCGTGTTCCTCGAGAGCAACTACGATCCGGAAATGCTCGCGAGCAGCCGTTATCCGGAGTCCGTACAGCGCCGTATCGCAGGGCCCCACGGTCACCTGTCGAACGAGGAATCGGCTGCACTGCTGCAACGGTGGGGCAAGCGATTGAAGAGGATTTGCCTGGCTCACCTGTCGGCCGACACGAATACCCCTCGGGTGGCGACAGGCACGCATCGCAGGCTGGGGAGGAAGGGAATCCCGCTGCAGACCGCGCCGCGTGATCGCTGTGGCGAGCCGATGAGCCTCGGGTAGCCCGACGAGCCGGGCGCAGGCGCCGCCTGGGAGTCACCCCGCCGTGTCGCACGGGGCGGTCGCGGCGACGCTGTCGGAAGCAGGTCGCGGCACGGGACGAGGCTCGATCTCCTTGGCTGCCGGAGGCCCCCTGCGCTTGTCGATCGTGGGGCCCACGGACAGTGCGACGATGGCGATCAGCAGCAGGCCCACGCCGATGAGCTCGTTGGCCGGCGGGCGTTTCTCGCCGAGGAAGAGCCAGAGCCCGTAGGTTGCGACGACGCCGGCGAGGAGGCTGGAGACGCGGTTGACCGGGACACAGAAGGTGTTCTCTCGCTTGTCGAGGAGGATGAGGCCGCCGAAGATCCCGGTGCCGCTCGACAGGACGCCCACGAGCACGGCGAGCCCGACGGCGGCGAGAGTCCACGGACTGCCGGCGTGCGCGACCGGCTCCACGAAGCCGTGCGCGAGCTCCTCTCCCATCTGCCCGATGCCGAAGAGCGCCATGACCGCGAGCGCGATCATCAGCGCCGGCGTCGAGACCATCATCTCCTCCACGAAGTAGCGCGTGCGCGCGCTCTCGTCATCGGACTTGGCGAGCCGCGTCATGAAGCGCAGCCGCAGGAAGTAGGCGCCCAGGTAGATCGCAAGGTTGACCAGGGCTACGAGCGTGATGTCGTAGCTGACCGACCCCAGGAAGAACGCCGACAGCAGCGAGGCGATGCTCAACGCCAGGGCGACCCAGGAGTACCACTTGACCTTGCGGCCCGAGAAGAAGTCCGTGATGGGGGCGATGATCAGCACGCCGCCACGCATCAGCAGCATCATGAACACGATCGAAACGCCCCGGAACGTGTAGGCCAGCGTCGTGGTGGGGATCACCGCCGCCGAGCCGAGCCCGGACAGGAAAGTCCAGATGCTCGGAAACGGGATCCTCACCCCCAGCACCGTCCTGTGCCCCGCGTGCTTCCACCACCCCATCGCGGTCAAGAACACGACCATCGTGACGAGCGATGCGAACCCCGTGAGGGGAAGCAGCTCGTTGCCTGCGATGTGGCAGTACTTCGAGAGGTACTTGGTGAGCGAGCTGTAGGGCGCGTAGCAGGCGAAGTAGCCGAAGGCGAACCACCAGATGCTCGGGTAGTGCTGCTCGGACGACGACGAATTCACCTTGGCATAGTGACGCAACGTCACCGAGAGAGCAAAGATCTCGATTCTGGAGAGGCCTTCCCTCGGGCGCGGGGGCGTTGTCTCCCGCTCCACCCCGGACTCGGTTACCGGGCGCTTTTTCCGCGCGCCGACGTCGAGTAGCCTTCCGCCATGACCTCACCACGCGTCGCCCTTGGCTTTGCCGTGTTGCTCCTTGCCTTCGCCGGATGTGGAGACGATGCGTCTTCCGGCTCGACCGCGACGGGGGGAAGCGGTGGTTTCGCAGGCTCTTCGTTGGGTGGGAGCGCGGGGCAGGACGCCGGCGCGCAGGGAGGAAGCGCCGGAGCGAGCGGCGCTGCAGGCAACGCGGGCACGGCAGGCAGCGCGGGCACGGCAGGCAACGCGGGCACGGCAGGCAACGCGGGCACGGCAGGCAGCGCGGGCAGCGGTGGAACTGCAGGGTCTGCAGGGGCTGCCGGCTCGAAGTGGCTCATGGGGTACTACCCCGGCTATCAGCGCAATGACATGCCGCCGGCGGAGATCCCCTTCGATCGCCTCACGCACCTGGCGGTGGGGGCGGTGTTGCCGCAATCGGATGGAACGCTCGACACGACCTTCTACCTTGGCGCGACGGAGGGCCCCGCGCTGGCTACCGATCTGTGCAAGCGAGCACACGATGCCGGACGCGAGTCGATTCTGATGGTGGGTGGAGCGGGGACCTACGACGGCTTCCAGTCCGCGGCGAGCGCGGCGCACCGCGCGGCGTTCGTCGCGAACCTCGTGTCGTTCGCGAAGGCGCAGGGGTTCGACGGGCTCGACCTCGATTGGGAGCCCTTGCCGTCGTCCGACCTGCCGAACTTGCAGGCGCTCGCGCAGGACCTGCGCACCGCCTGGCCCGACGTCATCCTCACGGTTCCCGTAGGGATCATCAACGCGAACATCGAAACGGTCGATACGTCTTGGGGAGCGATCTCGCAGGCCTTCGATCAGATCAACATCATGAGCTACTCGATGGCGGGGGCCTGGGACGGGTGGCAGAGCTGGCATCACACAGCCATCGACGGGGCGACGCCGACGACGCCGACGTCGATCAAGACGAGTGTGGATGCGTGGCTGGCGGCCGGTGTACCGGCGAGCAAGCTCGGGATCGGGGCGGGATTCTACGGGCTGTGCTACACGAGTCCGGTCACGGCGCCGAACCAGGAGCTCGGGGGAGCGACCGCGATCGCGAACGACAACGAGCTGGCGTGGCGCAAGCTGATGGGGTCGTACTACTCGGCCAATGCGAGGCATTGGGACGACGTCGCGAAGGCTCCCTACTTGTCCTTCGCGTCGCCCACGGGGGCGCTCGGGTGCACGTATCTGTCGTACACCGACGAGGCGTCGCTGGCGGCGGAGGCGGAGTACGTGCACACGCGGAATCTGGGCGGGGTCATCGTGTGGACGATCAACGAAGGGCATCTGGCCGATGGCGCGGACAAGGATCCCCTGTTGACGGCGTTGTACGGCGGGCTGAACTGAGCACGAAGAGCCGCGTCGAGGACCGCGGCGAGGGCGTGCTCCTCGTCAAGGCGTGGCGCCTGCAGGCGGTTGTTCCGCGGCAAGGACGAAGTCGAGCGCTTCGCGCATGAGCTGGTCGATATCCGACGAGTAGTGGTGTCCTGCGCCCTTCATCACCCACAGCTTCGCAGGGAATCCTTTGGCCTGCAGCGCCTTGACCGTCCTGCGCTCGCCGGGGAGCTGCGAGCCCCGCTCTCCGGCGATGAGGGCGACCGCGCGGACGCCGGCCTTGCGCAGCCGCTCCGCGGACAGGGAGACATCGGCCTCGTTGAGGATCAGGAACGGCCAGCGTCCCGGATTGCGCTCCGCGATTCTCACCGCCGCATACGCCCCCATCGAGAAGCCCGTGAGCACGGCTCCTTCGCGTGTCGCCGTCCCCGGATGGCGATCGATCACGGTGCCAATCGCGAGCTCGAGATCCTCTCCCATCTTGTCGTACGAAATGGTCCAGGTGGGCGCGTTGAAAGCCTCCGGTCCGCACCGCGCATTGCCCGTCGGACACACGAGCAGCCCCTTCTCCGAAGCCGCCTCGACCCAGTACCCGCAGGCGTAGCCCGGGGGATTGCACACCCCGTGGAGATTGGCAATCAGGCGTCCCGGCGCCGCGGCCGATCGCGGCAGCGAGAAGAACACGGTCCGGTTCTTCGTGAAAAGGATCTCCCAGGGGCCGATTTCCGACCGCACGGGCGGTGCGGAGGCGGAGGGGGCGGGGCTGGGGGCGGAGTCGACGGGAGCGGAAGAGCCTTCGATTTGCGGCACGGAAAGCGAGGGCGAAAGGGAGGGGGCGGGGGCAGCCGAGGGAGCGGTTCCGACGGCGGACGGCCTGCTGCATGCGCCGATGGCGATCAGCAGGCTGACCATCGGGAAGCGGACTCTCCGAGTCATCGTGGAGTTCACGGTGCGATCATCGGGACCACTCACGGTTCCGTGACCGATCCCCGGGGGGGTGAAGCGGTCTTGCCGCACCCGGTGGCGAGGTAGACCGCGAAAGACGCCAGCCAGTGGGAGCCGCCATAGCCGCTGTCGAACATCTGCTCGAACGCTTCGCGGCGGTGCAATGCGGCGATCCGCGTGAACGCGCCCGCGCGCGGATCCTGCGCCGGAAGAGACACCGTGATGCCCTCCAGGGCCCAGGCGCGCTGCAGGGACAACCCGATCAGGTGGCCTATCCGCGGGTCGTGGCGATCCTTGATCTCGATGGGTCGAAGCATCGGACGAAAAGCGCCGGAGGAGACGGGCGGGAGGAACCGATCGAGCCACTTCGCAAACGCCACGGGCTCCAGCACACGTCGCATGAGATCCGCCTCAGCGAGGCAGGGCGAGATGAAGTCCTCTCCGGACGGCTCGTAGCCCGTGGGGCATCCGGTGTCGGACAGGTAGAATCGCTTCGCGGCCTCCTCGATGGCCTCGTTGAGCGAGGTGTCGTTCACCGAGCGGGCGTAGTCGAGTGCGTGAACGAGGCTGAACGCGGTGTTGGCGTGGGTCCCCGCGCGCACCGGAACGGTCAGCCTGGCGAGGTAGTCGGTGAGGCGCGAGGAGAGCAGAGCAGCGAGGGGCCGCACGGCCTCTTCCCACAGCCGGGCCTCGGGGATTCGGGACTCGTGGAGCTCCGCGGCGAGCCGCAGCAGCCATCCCCAACCATAGGGGCGTTCCACCGTCTTGTTCGCCTCGATGGAGAAGAACGAAACCTCCTTCGCCATGCGGTCGGGCGTGAAATGACGTCCGAGCAGGGCGCGGATGGAAGCGGCCTCGGGCAGATCGGGAAACGCACCGAGCACACGGACGAGGGCCCAGTGCCCGTGGACGGCGGAGTGCCAATCGAAGCAACCGGAGAAGGCCGGTGTGACCTCGCGAGGAGGGCGCAGGTCGGCGTCCGACGCCAGGATGCGATCGGGCTTGTTGGGGTATTCCTTGTCGGCACAAGCGATCGAGAGCGCAGCGAATCGCGATGCGATCGCGCGATCGAACGGTTGCACGGCGACCTCCGGGATGCCGAGCCGCTCGAGCTCCGCCGGCGTCACCGAGGCGGAGGTCGAAGGGTCGGGAGCGTCGGTCGTGGGCGCGGGCGCCGTGCTTCGGGCGCACGAGCACGCGAGCCATGCGATCAACCCTGCAAGCACTCGCGGCGACATGCGCCGATGGAACCATCGTTGACCGTGGCTTGGCAACCCGCGCGCCGCGCGTGCCTTCAGGTGCCGCGTATCCGGTTGAATCATCGGGCCGCGTGAACTACGGTCCATCCCGATTGTCATGAGCGATCACGGACCAGGCAGCGGCGTCGGCGCACCCGAGGAACCCCACGGCGGATGCCCCACACTGCCGTCGAGCCGCAACACGTCGTCCGATCGCCCCAAGCGCACTCGCCGGTCTCTGGTGCTCGCGGAGCTGCTCGTCACGGCTCCTGCTTCGGATCACGAACCACCACCGGTCGCTTCGACCGCGGCTCCGGAACCGGAATCCGACGGATGCGACACGTCGTTCGAGCAGCAGGAGGTTCGCCTTGGCGGCTCGGAGTACCTGCAGGCGGCGCGTCACGCGTTCGACGCAGCCCGGCGGTTCGTGGAGCCCCTGGGCAAGTCCTTCGGCGAGCCGCCTCCCATCCACTTCACCCCCTCGCAGTGGCGTCGAATGCAGCGGATCGCGCGCGAGGCAGGCTGGCCGGGC
>JAKLDZ010000309.1 GCA_022703255.1 Myxococcota bacterium
AAACCTCAGAAAAATGGCTGCGAAGTGCTCTCGTGCGAGGGAGGGTGACCGGGGGACGCGTAACGCGGCAACGGGAGAGACCCCGTAACGTTACGCCTCGCAGCCCGTCACCTTCGGATGCACCGATCGCCGCGAGACGCAGGTCGTACGCTCGACCGTCCGGGGCTTCCGAGGCTCCCAAGAGAGCCGGTGGCGCGTCGCGTCGTCGGGGCGTAGGGTTAGGCGTGCTCGCTCGACTGCACGCCGGTTGGCTGCTTGGAACCTCACTGATCGTCACGCTGGCGAGACGCTCTTTGGGGCGCACGAGGGGGCTGGCGGAGTTCCGTGGCAACTACCGGGACGACCGGCTGCTGCCGTTGTCGCTCGAGGATCACGGTGCGCTGCCGGAGTTCTCCGCGTGCATCGCCTGCGGCAGGTGCGACGAGGTGGAGGGGGGGGGTAAGCAGCCGCTGTGGCGGGGAATGATGGCTTTCATTCTCTCCGCTTCGCGTTCGATGCCGGACTTCGAGGTGGCTGCGAAGATGGCTGCCGATCTCGACGATGACGCCCTCCGGGCGCTGGAGGAGCGGTGCCCGTCGAGAATCCCATTCAGGCGTGTGGTTGGATTCGTCCGGCACTACGCGCACCGACTCGACGCTTGAGTCGTCGGCGTCCGGACGTTGGTGAGTCCCCTCGTTGAGTGTGCCCCGTGTCGTGCCCGGCTGCGGAGACTCCGCACGGGTACTCATTGTTCGTCGGGTGCCGCCGTGATATCCGGGCGACGGAGTCATGAGTGCCTGTCCGCAGTGTTCCCTCCCCCAGGCGGGGAGCGATCGGTTCTGCCCGGGGTGTGGTTTCCCCGTGGCGGATCTCGATCATTCGTCGGCTGATCCATGGGTAGGCAGAACCCTCGCTGGCTCCTACGTCATCCTCGGCGTCGTCGGCGAAGGCGGCATGGGTACGGTGTACCGGGCCGAGCAGCGCACGCTTCACCGCACGGTTGCCGTGAAGATGATTCGGCAGCAGCGAGCCTCGGACCCGTTCGTGTCGGCGCGGCTCCTGAACGAGGCCAGGGCCATCAGTCGGATCAACCACCCGAACGTGGTCAGCGTGATCGACTTCGGCATGACTCCCGACGGCGTGCCGTTCATCGTGATGGAGTACTTGCGAGGGCGCGGGCTCGATCGCGTGGTGAGAGAGGACGGGATCCTGCCGCCGCGTCGTGCGGTGGCGATCGTGGGGCAAGTGCTCGCCGCGCTCGGCGAAGCGCACGCGCTAGGGTTGATCCATCGCGATCTCAAGCCGGCCAACATCATGCTGGATCGGCTGCGTTCGGGCCGGGACTTCGCGAAGGTGCTCGACTTCGGCCTGGCGCGGATGCTGGACGGTTCCGACACCGAGCCGCGTCGCTTGTCCGCTCGGGGCATGGTGATCGGCTCGCCGGCGTACATGTCGCCGGAGCAGGTCTGCGGGGCAGAGGTCGACGCACGGAGCGATCTGTACGCGGTAGGGGGGATTCTGTACGAGTTGCTGACAGGAAGGACGCCGTTCGCGAGTGACGATCCCGCGAAGGTGCTGGTGAGCCGGTTGACGCGGGATCCGGTGCCTGTGCAGGAGGCGGCGAATCGGACCCTTCCAGCGCTGCTGGCGCAAGTGACGATGCGGGCGCTGGCGAGGCATCCCAAGAATCGATTCCAGAGCGCAGACGACTTCATCGCGGCCCTGACGGAGGTAGAGGCGGAGGCGAGCGCAAAGGACGAGCGGCTCACGATGCCAGCATCGGCGCCTGCGCGTGAGTGCCGTACGTGTGGGGCGACGGTCCCGAACGGGAAGCGCTTCTGCGGAGAGTGCGGGACCAGCGTGTGCAGCTCGCAGCCTGCGGGTGGGGAGGTCCCTTCGTTGACGAACGAGTGGCGGGGCCTGGCAGCGGCGGTGGGTGACCGGACCCGGCGCACGGAGGCGTCTCTCGATCGGATGTCGGCGATCGAGGACGATGCAGGCTGGCTGCAGACGCTCTGGGCGGGGCATGCGGATGGGATGCTGCTGGCCGTTCTCGCGGGCGAAGCGGGCAGCGGTCGTACGACGGCGCTGCGGAAGCTGCTGCGGGCAGCGAGGGGCGCCGGTGACGTTGCCCTGGAGGTGAGCCCAGGTTCCACGGGGGTCCGTTGCTCGGGGCACTGCCTCGAGCAACTGGTGGGATCGCTGATGCGGGTCGGAGACGCCGCTGGCGATCCGACGGCCCTGTCACGCGCGCCCGCAGCGGTGCGGTCGTTCGTGGAGGACTACGTGTCTGGGCGGGGGGACGTGCGTCTCCCGCGAGCCGATGAGTACGCGGCGGGAGCGGTGGCGTCGCTGGCGTGGGCATTGAAGTACGGTGCGCGAGGGGCTGTCACGGGGCGTGTCGTAGTTGGCTTCGACAACTTCGATCGGATGGACGGCGCGACGCGTGTGGCGGTGGAGGAGGTTGCTCGTGGGCAGTGTGACTGTCCCGTGATGCTCGTGGCCACGCAGGAGGTGTCGTGGGCTCATGGGTGGACGGGAGGCGTGTCACGAGTGGCACGGGGCATCCCTGTGGAGCAAGCGATCCAGGCACTTCGCGCGGCCGGCGTAGATCCTTTGCGAGCGCTTTCCGGCTGGCGAAGCCCCACGATCACGCCGCTGCATCTGGACCAAGTCATTCGAAGCGTTCGGGAGGGGGGCGAGGCGGCATCGACGAAGACGGCGGACTTGATCACCGCGCGGATTGGGGCGCTCGGTTCGGATGCCAGGGCATTGTTGCAGGTCATGGCGGTGCTGGGCGAGGACTCGTTGATGGAGGATTTGCAGACGCTCCTGCCGGACCCATGCGATCTCGAGAGGGCTTTGATGCCGCTGGCGGCGGCGGGGATGGTGGATCGCAGCGCCCGCGGCTTGTGCGCGACCCATCCGATGATCCTCGAGGTGGCGGAGGCGATCATGCCCGCGGCAGTCCGACGCGAGATGTACGCGCGGGCCTGTGATCTCGTGGAGGAGCGTTCGATTCCGATCGAGGTGCGCGCCTGGATGACGTTTCACGCGGAGAGGAACCTCGAAGCGATGTTCCTGCTCGAGCAGGTTGCGGATCGCGCGGCGGCGCGCGGTGACGACGAAGCCAGCATCGAGGCCTTGCGCCTGGCGCTGGATGCCGCGAGACTGGATTGCCGAGCGGACGCGGAACGCCGTCCCTCGGAAGCGGTCCTGGTGTTCGGGCGCAAGCTGGGAGACGCGCTCTTGCGGGCGGGGCGGTTGGTGGAGGCCGACTCGTTGCTTCGGGAGCTGATCGATCTGGTCGGACCGGACAGTCCGGATGGGATGCTCATCATGAGAGGGCTGGCTCGCGTCGCTCGCGCAGAGAGCCAGTCGGGCGAAGGGCACGTGGTGCAGGCCGGGGCGTCTGGCGGGCGGCAGGCCGTTGCGACTCGAACGAGGTGACAGCTCGCAGCGTCTTCACTAGGTTGGGCTGCCATGCAAGGGCCTTTGGCACTCGATGGTTGGGCGCTCGTTCTCGGAGCCTCGAGCGGCTTCGGCGCCGCCGCGGCGCTCGAGCTCGGTCGTGCCGGTTGCGACGTTGCCGGTGTACATCTCGATCGCCGCGCGAGTCTGGCGCAGGCCGAGGAGCTTGCGGCGAAGATACGCGGCTTGGGCCGGGAGGTGAGGTTCTACAACACGAACGCCGCGGACACGGCGCGTCGCGATGTGGTGCTCGACGATCTGGCGGGGCGCATCGCGGAGCAAGGCCCCCGATCGCGGGTTGCGGTGGTGTTGCATTCCCTCGCGTTCGGCTCGTTGCTGCCGTTCGTGGACGAGGAGCCCGAGCACGAGACGGCGCTTGCCCAGCTCGAGATGACATGCAACGTGATGGCTCACAGCCTGGTTTCGTGGGTTCAGGCGCTGATCCGTCGGAAGATGCTGGTGGAGGGGGGACGCGTGTTCGCGATGACGAGCACGGGCTCCTGGTCGGCGTGGCGCGGGTACGGAGCCGTGAGCGCGGCGAAGGCGGCGCTCGAAGCGCACGTGCGCCAGCTTTCCCTCGAGCTTGCGCAGCACGGGGTGACGGTCAATGCGATCTGCGCCGGCGTCACGGACACACCGGCTCTGCGGAAGATCCCGACGTCGGACGACATGATCTCCGTGGCGCTGCGCAAGAACCCGCACGGACGGCTGACTCGCCCCGAGGATGTCGCGCGGGCGCTGGTGGCGCTGGCGCAGCCTGCGACCTACTGGATGACGGGCAACGTGATCCACGTGGATGGGGGAGAGGCGATCGCGGGCTAGCGTGCGGCATCGGATCCGGCCCATCCTGAATCGCGCACCTGGGTGACTCCGCCGCTCGGCGGGGTCATCGCTGCTGCGCGCGCAGGGCGTCAGCCCTTGACGAGGGTCAATCGCGGTCCGGCGTGGAAGGCCGCGATGTGGCCGCTGTCCTCGGCGAGCAGCACGTTGCACTGCTCGTCGACGCGCACCAGATCCGGAACGAGCTCGCTGGGAACGCTCCCCAGGGGTTCGCCATCGCTCGGTCGGATGACGTTGACCTGCTGCTGGGGAACGAACAGCGCGCCGGAGCGCAGGACGGGCTCGAGGTGTCGCGGGACGTCCGCGTCCCCGTCGCGAGAGAGCTTCTTGCGCCACCGGCAGGTGCCGTCCGACAGCTCGATGGCGGACACCTCGCCGTTCGCTCCGTTGACGATGAGGGCATCATCGACGATGAGCCAGGCGGAGGTCGCGGGGGCGAAACCCGTGGGAACGGTCCAGCGGACGGATCCGTCTTCGCGGTCGAAGGCGACGAAGCCGGTGCCGCGAGGATCGTGGATGGACAGGACGACGACCTGTTCGGCCGGGAGGGGAGCGCCGAGGGAGCGAACGTTGGAGGGGATGTCCTGTCGCCAGCGGGACACGCCCGACCACGGGTCGAGGGCGAGCAGGGACTCGGCGGTTCTCGAGGCCGGGGAGGCGTCTCCGGCGACCACGAACAGGGCGTTGTTGTCGTAGGCGGCTGGACGGCAGAACCGCAGGCGGTCGCGCACTCTCCAGACCATCTCGCCGGTGGCGGCGTCCACAGCCGTCAGGGTTGGTTCGGAAGACGAAACAACCAGCAGCTTGCCAGCCCTTCGGACCTTGAAGAAGCGACCCCTGCCCAGGGCGTGGCGCCAACGGATTTCTCCGGAGACGAGGTCGAGCGCGGTGATGTGTCGTTCGCCTTCGGAGACGACGAGCAACCGAGGGAGGCCGGGAGCATTGACGACGGCGCCGGCGGGCATTCCGCCGACACGTGCGGCGAGGCGGACGCGGGTGGTGACCTCGCCGGTCTCGAGCTCGAAGAAGCTGACGGTTCCGTCGGGCGCGAGGCGGACGATGCCTCCTGGGGCGGCGACGGAGACGCCTTTCTCCACGGGGGCGCGCCAGCGGACGGTACCTGAAGGGCGGTCGACGCAGGCGAACTCGCGGGCTCCGCCGATGACGACGTGGTCACCGAGCATGAAGGTGGAGGCGAGATCGATACCGGGGACGGCGGCTTCCCAGGTGGAGAGGAAGCGCAGTCGCCCCTGGTTCCAGCGTTGCTGCTGCGTGCGTCCTGGAAGGGCATCGGCGTAGGCGCGATAGCTCTCCGGCGCCTCGTTGACCTTCGTGTCGTTCCGCACCGACTCGCGCAGGTCGTCCGACAGATCCTTCACCGCGTCGCGGAACACTCGCATGCGCAGGTTGTTCTGCTGCGAGCGATCGTGGCGAAGGATGGCGCGGGCGATGGCGCGTCCGAAGACGACGACGGACTCGACGAAGCTTGGGACGGTGATGGAGGGGAAGGTGGAAGCGTTGCGGAGTCCGCCGGTGCGGGGGCCGCCGAAGGTCAAGGCGAGGGTTCCGTCGCTGGTGAGGCGCGCGGTCACGAAGACGCCGGCGGTCTCGGAGCGGTGGTGAACGGCGCGGGCGCTGACCCAACCTTCGAGGATTTCGGCGGCCTCGCGAACGAGCGTCTCAGCCACGAGGAACACGAAGGTGTCCCCGATCTCCCGGTGGAAGTCGCCGACGTCGATGGCGAAGCGGCCGCGCAGCAGGAGCGAGTGCAGATCGTTGCGCTCGAGCTCGGCGTTGCCGGCGGCGGTGTTCGGGCGCTCGCGCATTGAGAACGACGCCGAGAAGCTGATCGGAGCTTCGCTCTGGCCTTCGGCGGCTGCCTCGACGCACTCGGGCGCGGGGGCGTCGGGCCAGGTCATCTCGCGCAACTGACGTCGCGCCGTTTCGAGGTCGGCGGCCACCGGCGGCGGCGCCCCTTGGCGATCGAGCACGTCGGACAAGGTCGCCACGATCCCCTTGAGCAGCGCGTCACCGCGGATCGGGCGTTCGTAGACGGCGACCTGCGGGCAAGCGCCAGCCTGGAAGACGGTGAGCAGGGCCTGCTCTCCGCAGGCTTCGAGGCCGAGGGCCCAGGCATCGCGCTGGTCGTAGAACCGCACGGTAGTCCGCGCGCATCGTCCCGAGGCGAGGTCTGCCGCGGCGAACGCGAGATCTCGCAGGAGGGGCAGCGCGTGGTCTTGTCCGATCCGTGCAGTGACGTTGGTTCCGTCCACCAGCACGTCCACCACGCCTTGCAGGGTGGAGAAGGTTCGGGAAGCGGTCCGCTGGCGCCTGTCGATGAGGATCTGGAAGGCCGGCATGTGGTCCAGATCGTAGGCAAGGGCGGCGTGCTCCATGAACTTTCCGGACCGGTTTGTCATGGAGTGGACAGCGGCGCCTCGATGCTGCTACGGGGCGGTCATGGGGGCCGGTCACCGCCTCGTCGCGCCCCTCGTCGGGCTTCTGGCAGCGGTCGTCCCGATGATCGCGGTGTGGGGGTTCACCGTCGATGACGCGCTGATCAGCGCGCGCTACGCGCACAACATCGCGAGGGGGCTTGGGCATCGCTTCAACGAGTTGGGTCCCTGGACGGACGGCGTGACGCCATTGCCGTGGCCGTGGCTCCTGGCGCCGTTTGCCCGCGCAGGAGTGGAGCAGACGCTGCTGGTGGCGAAGGTGGTCGGGGCGGTCTGCTGGGCGAGCGCGGCAGCGGTGCTTGCGGCATCCGTGGCGAAGATTGTTCCGCGTGAGCGTTGGTGGGGGTGGGCGGGTCTGTTGCTGGTCGTGCTGACGCCCGGTGTTGCGGCGTGGGGAGTCTCCGGGATGGAGACCGGGGTGGCCATGGCCCTGGCGACGCTGGTGGTGTCGGTGTCGAGGCTGCGAGTGAC
>JAKLDZ010000031.1 GCA_022703255.1 Myxococcota bacterium
TCCTCGACGAGATCGGGCGCTTCGCGCGTACGGGGGCGGAGAGCGAGGAGCTTCGGGAGCTGGGGGGCGGGGTCGTGCCGATGCTGCGCCGCGCGGGCTGGGCCACCCCGAAAGGGCATGGGATCGCGGTGATCGCGGACCGCTACGTGCTCGAGATCCTGTTCCGCAAGCGATGGAACGAGCTCACGGGGCTGCAGGCGCCTCCCTTCGCCCTGACGCTCGACGAGCAGCGCGAGCTGCACGCCTTCCTGCTGGCGCACCCGGTCGTGAGCCTGGCGTCGGAGGATCCGCTGAGCCGCTGTCGCGCGGCCGACGAGTACCGCCTGCGCAAGGTCGCGGAGCTCGCGGCGATCGACAAGGAGTATCCGGGAGAGCTGGCGCGAGGCATCCTGCTCACCCGCCTGAATCGTCCCAAGCCGGCGGTGGACGCGCTCACGGCGTTCGTCGAGAAGCACCCCGACGGGGGCTACACCCTGCGGGCGCGCAACGCGCTTCGAATGGCGCACGCGCAGCTCCACGAGGCGATCGGCGAGTAGCGCGAACCGTCAGTCCACGTCGTAGTACGTCGGCGGGCGCTGCTTGCAGAACCTGCGGATCGCCTCCAGGTGCAGCGAAGTCAGGTCGGACAGCGAGATGCCCATGCCGGGCGGAAGCTCCTCGCGCTCGTCGATCACGAACACCACCACGCCCGGCGCCGTCACCGCGTGACCTCCGGGCAACACGAGCGACACTTCCACGAGGGTTCCCACGGGCAGCGCCTGCCACGTCGCGACGAACAGGCCGCCGTCCACGACATCCATGGACAGGCCGGCGAAGAAGGTGTTGTCGCCCGACAGGCCGACCTCGACCTCGAGGGGCACGCGCGGCCGTCGTCGCAGGCCCGAGCTCTCGAGAGACTCGACCGGGTCGTCGTCCCACGAAGCGAGGCCCGGCGGGAGATCGCCGAGGTCGGCGAGGTCGCCGTCGACGAACTCGAGCTCGGGGCAACTGGCGAAGCTCGCGCGCGTGCTCGTGCTCCTGCTCGTGCTCGTGCTCGTGCTCGTGCTCGTGCTCGTGCTCGTGCTCGTGCTCTTCATGACGGTGTCGAAGCGGCCACAACGAGGTGATCTGCGCGAGAAATCCCCTCGGCCCCTGCCGCAGCAGCGACACCGCCATCAACGCAGCGAGCCCGAGGACCCCCGCCCAGGAGAGCCACCCGTGGTGCTCCATGTCGAGCGCGTGGCTGGGGACCGAAACCGATGCGGGGAGGCCTGCGTTGACGGCATAGCCGGCGACGATTGTCAGCGCGGCGACGGCCGCACCGAACGCCACGGCGGCACGCTTTCCGTGCAGCTTCGCCATGATGCCGAAGGTCGTCGCGTTCGTGGCCGGCCCCGTGAGCAGGAAGGCCATCGCCGCCCCCGGCGAGACCCCCTTGGCGATCAACACCGCCACCAGCGGCGTCGCTCCCGACGCACACACGTACAGCGGCATCCCGATCAGGGCGAACAGCGGAACGTCTGCGCCGCGCGGCAGGCGGGTCATCAGCCGCGGGTCGAGCAGCGGATCGAGCAGCGCCGCCACCGCAAGGCCCAGCAGGATCCACGGTCCCGTCTCGTCGACGATCGGCCCGAGCCCATGGCGGAGCCCCGCGATGATTCGTTGCACGAACGATCCGGGGGGTCCCTCCAGAGCCCGGTCCGCGGTCGGCTCGGCGAGTTGGGAGGGGATGAACCGCGCCACGATGATCGCGGCCAGCAGCGCCACGAAGAACGCGCATGCGAGCCGGATCGCCGTGATCTTCCAGCCGAGCAGGGGCACCGACAGCAGCACGGCGTCGATGCCGATCTCGGGGGCCGCCACGAGGAACGCCATGGCCGCGGCGGGGGGCACGCCTCGCGCGATGAACGTGCGGTACAGCGGCACGGCTCCGCACGAGCAGATCGGCAGCGGCATGCCGAACAGCACACCGCGCAGCGCCTGGGACCAGGTTGAGCCGCGACGCAGCCAGGTGACCGAAGCGCGCGGCATCAGGCCGTGCACCAGCCCCGACATCGCATAGGCGAGCAGCAGCGCCGGTGCGCTGTCGAGCAGCAGGGCGAGGAACGACCTTCCCGCGGCGGCCAGCTCGCTGTCGACGTGCATGCCGAGGATGACGACGAGCAGTCCGATTCCCAGCAGGGCGCCGACGCCGGCCCAGGGTCCGCGCGCGGCGTGCTCGTGGCCTTCGCGGTGCGGACGATGCGTGACGACGTGCAGCAGCGATCCGGCGACCAGGGCCTGGAACAGGGCGATCCAGCGCGGGGCCGCGCCGACGAGCACCCATTCGCCTCCGAAGAAGCCGGCGGTGGTCGAGGCGCCGACCGCACCCAGCAGCAGCGCCGCGCGCAACGCGCCCAGCCGGGGCTTCACCAGCCACCAGATCATCAGGCCTTCGGGGATGCGGTGCAGGATGACCGCGAGGGCAAAGGTCGAGGACGCCTCGACACCGTGCGCTCCGACACTGCCGCCGAGAGCCGCGCCGTCCATGAACACGTGCACCGCGACCGCCGCCACCGCGAGCAGCAACGCGAGGGTGTGCGCCGGACGCGCGAGCCGGGACATGAGCCGCTCGGTCATCCCCGGGCCAAGGAGCCCCGCCGCCGCCACCACCAGCGCCGCCCATCCACCCTCCTCCACCGCGTGGGGAATGATGTGCAGCAACGCGATGCCGCCAATCGCCACCAGCACGAAGCCGTCGAGCGCGTCGAGCGCCCCGCGCACGGACCGGGCGACCCGGTGCAGCACGGGCGCCAGGGCAAGCGCGATCAGGCTCGTCAGCAACAGCAGCATTCGGTGCTCCGGGAGAGACGGGTGCCACTACTACAAGGGAGGCCTGCCGACGAGGATCCGCGTGCACACAGCATCACGGAGCCACCATCCCGGGCAGGAGGAACGGCAGGATGCGCTCGGCCAGGGCGCGACGCTGGCGCACGAACGAATGGTCGGCTCCTTCGATGACGTGCAGGGACGCGCCCAACTGCGCGGCGAGCGCACGCGCTTCGCCGAGGGCAACGAGCGGGTCGCGATCGCCGACCGCGATCTCGATCGGCAGGTCCGCACGGGGAACCACCGGCTGGGTGAACAGCGCGGTCGCGGGTGCGATCAGCGCGACCCGCTCCACCTGCGCATCGTGGGATGCCGCACGCAGGGCCACCCAGGATCCGAAGGAGTAGCCCGCGAGGGTCACGCGCGCCTGCGGGCAGAGGGTTCGAAGAGTCCGGACGGCGGAGATCGCGTCGTGGACCTCGCCCCGCCCGCGGTCGTGATCGCCCCCCGAGTCGCCAACGCCGCGGAAGTTGAAGCGCAGGACCGCGGCCGCATCGCCTGCGCGCTCGAGGATCGCGCGAGCGATCATCACGACGACGGCGTTGTCCATGGTGCCGCCGTACAGGGGGTGGGGGTGACAGAGCACGACGGCCCTGCGCGCGGAGGGAGGGGCGAAGGCGCGTGCTTCGAGCTCGACGCCGTCGCTGGTGCGCAGGGAAATGGCGCGTTCGGCGGGCAGCGCGATGCGAGGCGGGAGCCTGGGGTGGTCGGGAGGTGGTGGCAGGTTCGCCGGCACGGCAAGACCCATGGGGAGCGGGGAGACGGATGGGAAGGGGCGCGGAGATCAGCGCGTGTCGGGAGTGCAGCCGAGCAGGATGTCGAGCTTGCCCTTGTCGTCTTTCTTCACGACTTCGCAGGCGACGGGGCACAGGATCAGCTTCTGCGGATTGGCCGGGTCGTCGTAGTACCAGCCCACGTCGGAACCGCAAGCATTCTGGTTCGCGACCTTCGGATACTTGGTCGGCGAGCCGGTGCCGGGCGTGTACTCGACATCCACGAGCGCCGGATTCACCTTGCCGCCATCCGCCTCCGGGAGCTTGTACTCGCACCCCAACGCCTGCCCCTTGATCTTCTCGAGCGCCGCGATGAAGTCCTGCGCTCCGCCGGTCGCGTCGAACGGCGCCCCGGTCCCGCCCTTGGACGCGATCGCCGTCATCACGTCGGTAGCCAGCTTGTCCACGTAGATCGCGAAGGTCTTGACGGGGGGCGTGCCCGCGGCGAACTGCGCGGCGATCGCGCCGATGCCGTTGGCATCCTCGATCGTGCATCCTTTCTCGGTCCCCCAGTCCGGGTCATAGCAGCAGGGCTCGCCGTCGCTCACGATCACCGCCGCCACCACGTGCAGCGGCTGCTGCAGCTGACGATCCCGCGCGCCCTTCAGCACACCGTTGAGCGCGTCGGCCGTCGGAGTGAAGTAGCCGTTCGGCTCCTGATTGGCGATCGCCGAGACGATCGCCGGCGCCGCGCCCGGAAGCTCACCCCACTGCACCTTCGGCATGGCGTACAGCGTGCCGTTGCAGCTCGGGCTCATGGTGTAGTCGTCGTTCATCGGGAAGAAGTTCATCGCGATGAACAGCCCGGTGCTCTTCGGATCGTTGACGAACGAGGTGAGCGCCGCCTCCTGGCTCTCCCACTTGGTGGGGTTGGTGGAGTTGTCCATGCTGCCGGAGCGATCGACCATCAGGTACAGGTCGAGGGGCAATCCGGTGGCCTCGACGTGCGCAGCGGCGCATGCGGTATCGGCGTTCATGGAGCCTTCGCCCAGGGCCGCATCCATCAGGATGCCGCCCGCAGCGCCGCCCTGGCCGGGGGCGCCGCCGTTCGTGGTCGAACCGTCGGGCTTGTTTCCGCCCGCTCCTCCCTTGCCCCAGGGGGAGGACGTCGTGTCCTCGGAGTCGGCGCCGCAGGCGTACACGGCCCCTGCGAGCAGGAGAGCTCCCATCCCCAAGCCCAAGTACCGAAGCGCGTCGTGCGTCATCCCGGATCCCTCCAGACGAGCCAATGCTCTCTACTCCTACCATGAGACAGGAGCGCTGGCATGCTTGCCGTGGAGAGGGGAGAAGAACGGGCTCTAGCGCGTCTGCGTGGTGCACCCGAGAAGGATGTCCACCCGGCCGTTGGGGTCCTTCTTCGCCGCCGTGCAGGACGCCGCGCACAGCGTGATCTTCGTGGGGTTCGCCTCGTTGTCGTAGTACCAGCCGGGCCCTCCCGAGCACGCGGCCTGGTTGGCAACCTTGTAGATCGGCTCCGGCGGTCCGGCGTCGGCCCCGGGCGTGAACGCGACGTCCACCAACGCCGGGTTCACCTTGCCGCCATCCGCCTCCGGGATCTTGTACTCGCACGCCAGCGCCACCGACTTGATGCTCTCCAACGCGTCGATGAACGCCTGCTTGCCACCCGTGGCGTCGTACGGCTCTATCGTGCCGCCCTTCGTCGCGATGGCGGTCATCACGGCCGACGCGCTGGCGTCGACGTAGATGGCGAAGGTCTTGATGGGCGGGGTTCCCTTCGCGTAGTCCTCCGCGATCGAGCCGATGCCGGAGGCCTCTTCTTCGGGGCAGTCTCCGCAGCACGGCTCGCCGTCGCTGACGATCACCGCCGCGACGACGTGGTTGAGCATCTGCTTCTGTCGCTCCTTGGCAGCCTTCAGCGCGCCGTTCAGCGCGTCCTGCGTGGGCGTCGTGCCCGTGGGCGAGGTCGAGTCGATCACGCCCTTGAGCGCAGGGTAGTGCGCCGGCAGAAGCCCCCAATCGACCTTCGGCGCCTTGAACAACGTCCCGTCGCACGACGGGCTCGTGTCTCCGTTGTCCTTGGGGAAGAAGTTGAGCGCAACATACAGACCATCGCTCTGGGCGTCGGAGAAGAACGACTTGAGCGCTTCGGTCTGGTCGACCCACGGACTGCCCGACATGCTGCCCGACTTGTCGACCATGAAGTACAGGTCGAGCGGGATGGGCTCTGCCTCGACGTGCGTGCTCACGCACGCGGTGTCGGAGTTCATGGCCTGATCGCCGAGGGCGGAGTCGAGCAGAATCGTTCCGCCGCCGGTGCCGCCCTGCGAGGTGTTCCCTGCGGAGCCGGCGGACGCGTCCACCTTGCCACCGTCGGGAGTGTTGCCCGCGGTGCCGGCCGAGCCGCCCTTGGCGTCGGGCACGAACACGGGGTCATCCGTGTTCGCTCCGCAAGCGTAGATGGAGCCGAGCAGCGCAAGCGCAACTATCCCTAATCCCCAATGACGAAACGAGCTGTGAGACATCGAGCGACCCTCCGAAGCAAGGAACTCCCGATGCCCCTTATCACCAATCCGAGCGGGCCGCATGCGGACGATCGAACCAAATCGCAGGAGAGGTCAGGGGGGTGGACTTCGCCTCGAACACCTGGACATCTGGCCGGTAGGCCAGCGCGGACCTCGGGGGCTAGACGTTGGCTCGTCCTACGACGCGATCGATCCACCCCTTCAGAGAAGCCGGCGGCAACGCCCCCACCTGCGTATCGAGCGTCTCCCCTTCGTGGAACCCCATCAGCATCGGGATGGAGCGCACGTTGAACCGCGCCGCCACCTTCGGGTTCTCATCGACGTTGAGCTTCGCGATGAGCACGTCGTGAGCCTTCTCCGAGGCGATCTTCTCGAGGGCCGGGCCGATCATCCGGCACGGACCGCACCAGGGAGCCCAGAAGTCCACCACCACCGGCACCGGAGACGTCCGCAGGACCTCGTCGAAGTTCGCGTCGGTCACGGTGATCGGCCCGCCCCCGAGGGGCAGCGGCTCGCCGCAGGCGCCGCACTTCGGCTTCTCCTTCAGGCGCGCAAGGGGAACTCGGTTGTTCTTGTGGCAGCTATCGCACTCGATCGTGGTCGTATCGCTCATGGCACACCGTGGGAGTCCCGACGCCGACAAAGGATTCCGCTCGTTGCCCACCTACCCCTGCCGTCGCGTCACGTCGAGCGGCGCGCGCTATCGCGCTCAGGTCTTGGCCGGGGAATCGTCGGCACGCGATGGCTCTGCGGTCTGCGGAGCTTCCGCGTCGGGCGCAGGGGCCTGAGGGGGCGGAGCGGCAGGTTGCGAGGGGCCTGCGACGACGGGTTCGGCGGGAGGCGGGGGGGGCGGGGCCTGCATCGGGGACGGGGGTTGCACCGACGGGGTCCGCTCGATCAGCTTGGGCAGCTCGGGACCCACGAACTCCAGGCCGACGATCGCGCCGTCGGGCTCGTCCTGCACCCACACCACGCGGGCCATGAACGGGCCGCCCTCGGCGATGTCGGGGTCCAGGTCGCGGACCTCGTACTCCTGGCCGAGCTCGACGCGACCTTCGATCACGACGCGGATGCCGCCCCGGCTGATGTTGAGCGCCCAGCCGTCGTGCTCCACGCCCCCCGCTACGAGGGTGATTCGCGAGGAGATTTCGCGTCGTGCGCCCCCGGAACCACGCCGTGTCGCCGGCAATCCAACGGCCGGTATCCCTGTGCTCGGTGTCAGGCTACGTCGATTCAAGACACGCTACTCTAGCGGGAATCGGATTCGAACGCGAGAGGTCCCGCGGGCGCGGGAGGGAGCCGGTCCTTGCCCTGTTCACGGGTTGCGTCAAAAACCCCTTCTCGAGGGCCGAACGTTGACGAGCCGGGGGCTTTTTGAAAGAGTGGCCCGCACCTGCATGGCATCGCCCAGAGTCCTCGAAATCAAGAAGCACCTCGTGGCCAAGGGGATCCTGGTGTACCGGTCCGGAACCGAAGACGTCCTCCTGGCGGAACGCGTGAGGGACAACCTCATCATGGACGCGAGCGTGGCGGTCATCGCGGGGGAGCCGTTGCGCGTGCGGTTCCTGGCCCGGGCGCAGCGCAACGACTTCCCCTGGTCGCAGGAGAATCCCGCCGCCCTGTTCGAGCGGGCGAGGCGCAAGGTCGCGGAGGCCGCGGCCAACGGGTTCCGGGAGGTCGGGACCATGACCACGCCGCTGCTCGACCCGGTGGATGCGGAGCAGGTGCTCGACGTCTGGTACCAGGTGGCGTTCGAGAAGGACGTGACCGATCTCGACGACGCGGTTTCCACGGCGAAGTACGCGCTGGAGCTCGACAAGGTGGCGCTTCGCTAGGGCGAAGAGCGTCCACTCCGAGCCGCGACCCCGGCTCCGGCTGGCCGATTCGCCTTTTCCCCGCACGCCGATGGACCCCTCGCACTTCGCGTGGTATGTCGCTGCGCCCGCTGACTTTGTGAACGGATCAGGCTCGAAAATGTCTATTGCTGGCCAGAAAGGCGTCATGTCGATCGTCTACGGCGCCATCGTCGTAGCGATCATAATGGTCTTCGTCATTCAGTTCCGCCCCAACGCGTCGCAGCAAACCGGCTCGATCAAACAGCAGTGCGTCGTCACCGTCCGCGGTCGATGCATCGACCCCAAGGAGTTCTGGGCCTCCTACTCGCTGCTGGTGCCCCGCGGCGTCGACGAGTCCCAGCTCAAGAAGATGGGACTGCGCCGCCACGTGATGGAGGGGCTGGTCGAGCGCGTGCTGCTGACGCAGGACGCGGAGCGCCTGAAGCTGGCGATCTCGGAAGAGGAGATCAACGCCGAGATCACCAAGGGGCGTCTGCGCATCTCGCTGCCCCAGGAGCACGCGGTCATCCTGTCCATGAACCTGAACATGATGGAGCCCGGCGTGCGGCTCTACTCGTTCGAGGCGCAGAACGGCAAGGGGTTCGACTACAAGACCTACCAGCGGGTCATCAAGCAGACCACGAACCGCAGCGAGAAGGAGTTCAAGGCGATGCAGCGCGAGGAGCTGATCGCCGAGCGCATGCGCGACCTGGTCCGTTCGCGCGCGCGCGTCACCGACGCCGAGGCGTTCGACGCCTTCGTGCGCGAGCGCTCCACCGCGACCCTCGACTACTTCCGCTTCCGCCGCGCGTGGTTCGTCGCGCACTACATCGACGCCTCGCCGAAGGTGGTCGAGGAGTGGGCGGCCGGCCACAAGGAGGACCTCGACAAGAGCTGGGAGTCCTACAAGAAGGAGTTCCCGCCCGGCTGCCGCACGGCGCGACACATCCTGGTGAAGCTCCAGTCGGACACGCAGCCCGACGGCCACCCCCGTGCAGAGGCCGAGGAACTGGCGGCCAAGGCGTTGCAGCGCATCAAGGGCGGAGAGGACTTCGCCGCGGTGGCTGCGGACCTGAGCGAGGACGAAGGCTCGGCGCCGCGAGGCGGCTCCCTCGGCTGCTTCTTGCAGGAAGGCAAGCTGGTCAAGTCCTTCGAGGACGCCGCGTTCGCCCTGAAGAACCCCGGGGATCTCGCCGAGAAGGTCGAGACCCAGTTCGGCCTGCACATCATCCAGCTCGAAGGCATCCTCAGCACCGACCCGGCGAAGGCAGAGGCCGAGGGGCGTCAGCTCATCGCCGCCGAGGTGATGAAGGCGATGAAGGCCGACGAGCTCATGGCCGCCACGGCCAAGGAAGCCCTCTCCGCAGCGCAAGGCGGCAAGACGCTGGCCCAGGCGGTGGACGAGGCGCTGATCGCCCTCGAGCAGAAGGTTCGTCCAAAGGCGAAGGACGACGACAAGGCGAAGCTCGCGGCAGCCAGCGACAAGGCCCGCCCCAAGCTCGAGACCACCGAGCCCTTCGGTCCCGAAGGGCGTCCCTTCCCCGATGCCGCCCGCGACACCAACGTCGCCTCCATCGCCTTCAAGCTCGAGAAGCCCGGCCAGGTCGCCTCCGATCTGGTGAAGCTGATGGACGGCTACGCGATCGTGCAGCTCAAGGAGAAGAAGGCGGCGACCCGCGAGCAGTTCGACCAGGACCGCGACGCCTTCGTCGAGCGGCTCCGTCGCCGCAAGGGCGACGACATGCTGGCCGCCTACATCGCCCGCCTCCGCAATCAGGCCCGGACCGAAACCCTCATCAACGAGGGCTTCGCCAAGGACCCCCAGAAGGCTCCCGAAGGCGAAGACTGACCCCGCTCCGTCCCCTCCCCGCTCCCTTCCCCATGCCCCCCATCGAGCCGTCCCGAACCACGCTCCCCAACGGTCTCACCGTCATCTGCCTGCCCACCCCGGGCATGCACACCACCGCGCTCACGCTCCACGTCCGCGTCGGTTCCCGATTCGAATCGCGTGAGCTCAACGGCGTCTCGCACTTCCTCGAGCACATGCTGTTCCGCGGCACGCCCGCCCTGCGGTCCGCGCACGATCAGGCGCTCGCCTTCGAGCGTCTCGGGGGCACGCTCTACGCTGCGACGCACACGGACTTCGGGATCCTGAGCCTGACGCTGCCGCCGGAGACCCTCGAGGCGGCGCTGCCGCTCTTCGCGGACGTGGCGACGCGGCCGATCTTCACGGACATCGAGGTGGAGCGCGCGATCATCCGGGAGGAGATCCTGGAGTCGCTCGACGAGAGCGGGCACCAGATCGATCCGGACAACCTGTCGCGAGCGCTGATCTACGGGGATCACTCGTTGGGCTTCCCGATCACCGGCTCGCTGCAGAGCCTCGCCCGCCTCGACCACCGCCACCTGCGCGAGCACCACGCCACCCACTACACCGGCCGCAACTGCGTGCTGTGCGTCGCGGGTCCGATCGACCCGTCCGCCTTCACGGCCCTGGCCGCCACGCACTTCGCAAGCATGCCGCAGGGCGAGCGCGTCGAGGCATCCCTCGCCCCGCGCGCCCAAAAACAGCCGCGGTTCCGCTACGTCGAGAACTCCATGAGCCAGACCGATCTGCGGCTCGCGTTCCGCGCCCCGGGGGAACACGACCCCGACGAGCCCGCCGCCGAGGTGCTGGTGCGTGTGCTCGACGACGGCATGTCCACCCGGCTGTATGCGCGAGTCTGCGACGAGCTCGGGCTCTGCTACGACGTATCGGCGGACTTCGAGACCCTGGAGGGGGACGGGGTGCTGGATCTGGCGGCGGTCGTGCAGCACGAGCGGGCGCCGGTGGTGATGAAGGAGCTGTGCGGGGTGGTAGCGCAGCTCGCGCACGAGGGGCCCACCGACGACGAGCTCGACAAGGCGAAGGCCCGGCATGGCTGGGAGCTGCAGGGCATCCTCGACGACCCCACCGGACTCGCCGAGTTCCACGGTCTCGCGACCCTCGCCCGGATCTCCGACACCCCCGCCGCGCGTCACGCCGAGATCCTCGCGGTCACGGCGGACCAGGTCCGCGAGGTGGCCCGCAAGATCTTCCGCCCGGAGAACGTCTCCGGTGTCGCCGTCGGCATGCTCGACCCTCACCTGCGCCGCGACGTCGAACAACTGGTGAGGTCGTTCTCGATTCGTTGAGGCCTCCGGGGGCCCCAGAAGCGGTTCGGCTTGACATCGCGCCAGGATGCTCCTGGGATCGCATCGATTGCCTGCCCGACGCCGCGTGATCGCCCGCGGTGTCCGCCTGACTCCGAACGCCGGAAAGCTGCCAAGAAGATGCAAACCGAGGCCCGATCGCCAGCGCAGCGCCCCTCCCAAACGGCAGAGCGGCTGGGACGCTACCAACCCCTGTTCGAGGTCTGCCCCGATCCCCTCGGCGGACTCTGGGTCGCGCGCGTCGTGTCCGGCAAGGACGAGGGCAAGAACGTGCTCGTCCGCAGGGTCGCGGCGGTAGACGGCATCGACGCCTCGCTCGTGCGCGAAACCTGCGAGTACGCGTTCGTGGTGATGGAGGTGCAGCACCCCGCGTTGCTCGGGCTCACCGACGTCGTCATCGACAAGGGCAAGCTCGGCGCCATCAGCGAGTTCCTCGAAGTCGACAGCCTCGCTTCGCTGCTGCGCGCAACCGGCAAGCCGCTGCCCGTGCCCATCGCCCTGCTGGTGATCACCGAGATGCTCGGCGCACTGTCGGCCGTACACGAGTTCGCGCTCGCCCAGGAAGACGATCCGCCGCCGGTTCACGGCGGGCTCACGCCCTTCCGCGTGCTGCTCGCTCCCAACGGGCTCGTCAAGCTCGCGGATGTCGAGCTGCTCTCGCCCAGGATCTTCGCCGCGGCCCGGGCTCTCGACACGTCCTTGTCGGCCTTCGCGAGCCCGGAGCACGGGGTCGACACCGCCGTGCTCGACGCGCGGACCGATGTCTTCCAGGCCGGCGTCATGCTCTGGCAGATGCTCGCCGGAAAGCCGATGCCCGGCGAGACTCCCGCGCCGCGCCTCCAGGACGTTCCCGCTGCGCTCGCCGACGTCGTCGAGCGTGCGCTCGCTCCTCGCCCCGAAGCCCGCTTCGACTCCGCCATGGCCCTGCGCGATGCGCTCGCCTCGGCCGCTGCCGGCGCGATCGCAACGCCCGAGCAGCTCGGCAAGTTCGTCGCAGCTGCGCTCGACGCATCCTTCGATCGGCAGCGCAAGGCCCTGGCCCCTTCGGAATCCGTCAGGCCCGCGGCCGATGCACCGAAACCTTCGGGTGTCGTGAGACCCGGCGCCAAAACCGTCGGATCCATCGGTACCGCCGGTGCCCCGCCCCGTCCGAGCGGTGGCTCCCCAGGCGATGCCGGCAAGGGGCTCACCCCGCGCCCGGGCGGCTTCGCTGCGCGTCTCGCCGAACGTTCCGCGAAGAAGGACGGGGCTCCCGATGCGAAGCCGGTCGCCCCCGCTGCAACGCCCGGAACGCCGCAGGTCAAGCAGGCCATCGCACCACCCAATCCGGACGCGAAGGGCGACGAAAAGGCCAAGCAGGAGCCGGCCGCGGCTCCGGGTGCCGTCGCAGCCGCAGCACCGGCGGACGGCGCAGCGGCTTCGCAGGAGCCGAGCTCCCCGAAGTCCGATGCGGCGGCCAAGGGCTCGGACTCGGATCGCGTCGACGAGATCCCTCCGCCGCCGCGCGCGCAGATCAACACGCTCGAGCTCGACGACGGCGAGATGGTCGAAGAGCCGGCGCCGGAGCTGGTCGACAGCGGCTCGGCCGAGCCGACGTCGAGCGGAGGTTCGGCCGATGTCGCCGCGGCCGTTCCCGCTGGCGACGAAACGAGGCCGGCGCTGGAGACCGAGGATCTCGAAGCGCTCGCGCCTCCCCGCTCGCGCAAGAAGCTGTACGCCATCGTCGGTGGCGTGGTCGGGCTTGCTGCGGTGTTCCTCGTGATCGCCCTGGCAAGCGGAGGCGGCTCGCGCACGGGGGAAGTCCCTGCGACGCGGACGGGAACCTCCGCGGAGGCCCCGCGCACGGGCGAGGCGCCGTCGACCGCTGCGCCGACCGCGACGGAGACCGCGACAGCGGCCGTCTCGGCGAGCGCAGCCCCGGCGGAGACCGCGGCCCCGGCGGAGACCGCGGCAGCCTCCGTCTCGGCGGCACCGGTCGCGACGGCGCCTGTGGCGACGGCGAAGCCCGTGGCCCCGGTCGTCCCGGGTCCCTATCCGGGTGCGAAGAAGCCGAAGTACGTACCGAAGGGCATCTGAGCCCTTCGTTCGTACTGCGAACTATTCGGGATCGGGAGCGATGACGCGCTTCGCAGCAATCTCGCACGACTCCGGGTCGGGGTGCGTGCGGCGGTTGCGACGCTCCTTGGCCCCATCCCACGGTTCCTGCCACCTTCGAGTCACGCGCACGCGTCACGCCCAGACGCAGACAAGGTCTTGCGCGAGGCCCCCGAAGGGGCCCCGGACGTCGCGAGAAGTGAAGGGAGCGTGGCCGACTGGAGCAGTCGGTCCGAGGGGAAGGACTACTTGGAGGCGTACATGCCGCAGCGGTAGTACGTGCTGGTGACGTTGGGATCCTGGCTTCCCGCGGTCAGCTTGACGATGAGCTTGGTGGTGCTGGCCGGGATCGCCATGTCCTTCAAGAAGGCGTCTTCGGTCGCCGATTCGATGATCGAGCCGCCGGTGACCGCAGAGCCGTCCTCCTTGAGAACCTCGATCTTGAAGTTGCGCAGTCCGGAGCCGGAGCGCTGGGCGCCGCACGCGATCGACAGGGTGGCTGCACCGGCGACGTCGATCGAGTAGTGGTCGATGTCGGTCGCGGGGCTGATGTCACCTTCGACGAAGTAGCCGGAGGCGCCCGAGGGCATCTGAAGCTCTTCGGGTGTAGTCAGCACGTCGTTGGTGGCGTTGGAGACCTCGAGCGGGTTGCCGCCGCCGAGGCTGTTGTAGCTGAACCAGAAGTCATTGGCGCCCGCGGCGGTGCCGACGCGCTCGATGACAGCGATGTAGTTGGTTCCCTTGACGAGGGGCACGCCGATTTCGGAGCCGCTCTGGCTGTCGACCTGCGCGATGATCGTGGTGCCGGCCTCGTCGTAGACCGTGAGCTTGCCAATCATGGCGGTGGAGCCGTTGCCGGCCAGGTTCTGTGCGATGTCCCCTGCGCCGCCAAGCTGCGGGTAGAACGAAATCACGGGGCGCGTCTCGGCGTCGACCGCGAGATCGGCAGGGACCGTGAACTTGAAGTACTCGACGTCGGTTCCGCTCCCGAACACGCCGTGCAGCACGGACATGTAGTAGGAGCCCGCCTGACCATCGACCGGCCCGTAGGTGATCGCGGTCGCGGTCGCCGACGTGTCGTTGGGCTCGGCTTCCTTGATCGAACCGGCCTCGGTGAAGGTGAGCTCGGCGACGTAGACCGCGTAGTTGAGATTGGTGATGCCGCTGACGGGGGCGCAGCTCGCTTCGCCGTAGACCTTGCTGCACTCGCTGACGTTCACGTAGTAGTCGCCGTCGGCCGGCAGGACGGTGAGGATCGAGGGATCGTTGCTCGCGCGCGGGCTCGGGTCGTCCTGGAGCGCGACCTCGCCGCCGTTGGCGTCCTGGACCTGTAGGACGACGTCGAGGTATTCGGGGGCGAACGGATCGGTGTTGTTCTCGTCGAGGGTCTTGGCGAGCGCGGTGATCATGACCACCTGGCCCTTGGTCCCCGTGAACTTGTACCAGTCGGCGTCCTTGTCCGCCGGATTGAGGGTTCCCTGGACCGCCTTGCCGAGGGTCAGCTCATCGGCCTCTGCCTTGGTGTCGTTGCCGTCGTTGGCTGCGCCCGCCGCGCCAGCGTTGCCCGCGGTGCCAGCGGTACCCGCCGCACCGGCTTCGCCTGCCGCGCCGGCCTCGCCTGCTGCGCCGGCCTCGCCTGCCGCACCGGCCTTGCCTGCTGCGCCCGCCTTGCCTGCCGTGCCGGCCGCGCCAGCCGTCCCGCCCGTTCCGCCGTCGTCGCTGTCATCGCTCCCGCACGCGGCAAGCGCCGCCAGGAAAGCCCCACCCGCAACGAGAAGCACCCAAGAAAACTTGTTGAACGCGCGCATGACTGATTCCTTTCGTGTCGAGCCAGCAACGTGGATGAACGGCAAGATGTGTGACCGAGAGCCCTCTCCACGCTCCTCGAACTCGCCGGCGAAGGATACGGGACGGCCCCGGGGTGCGTCAATGGAACGGCCCAAAGAAACTTGCGCCGCCCCGCCCTTACTCGGGGGGGCGAGAAGCCGCGACGGAAACCGCTGCCCCCGCGATCGTGCTACGAACCGGTCGCCATGGCCCGTTCCCCCTCCCGATCCCTGCGTTTCCTCGCTCCGCTCGCGGCGACGGGATCGCTCATCGCCGTGGTCTTCTGCGCGCCGTCCCCTTCGCGCGCAGAGACACCCCCCGCTGCGCCGAGCGCGTCGAGCCCTCGCACGCCGATCGGACCCGTGCTGCACATCGGCGATTCGTTCGTGGACGCCGGGCTGCAGCAGGCCTTGCGACCGATGTTCGCGGCCGAGGAGACGCGCTACCACTCCTTCGGCCGCGTGCGCGCGTGGCTGTCCACCTGGAGCGATCAGGCCGGGCTCGAGACGATGATGGCACGGTATCGACCCTCGCTGGTGCTGATCACCCTCGGCGCCAACGAGATGGTCGATCGCACCCCCGAGAGGCGCGCGGTGCTCGTGCGACGGCTCGTGCGCCGGTTGAACGGGGTCCCCTGCGTGTGGGTCGGTCACCCCGTATGGCGCGGAGTCGGACCCGGCCTGATGCACGTCGTGCGGCGCTCGTGCGAGCCCTGCAGGTTCTTCGACTCGGTCCCGATGTCCGACACCATCCGTCGTCAACCCGACGGCATCCACCCCGACAAGGAAGGTGGCGCGCTGTGGGCCAAGGCAGTGTTCGACTGGTTGCAGCAGGAGCGCGACCCCGCGCGAGGGCCATGGGGGATGCGAGATGCGCCCCGGGGCGAGCACGGCGAGGAGCTTGACGCCGGCGCCGATGGCTCGTCGCACGACAGGCCTTGAGAGCACGACCGCTCCCGGATTCCAGGGCGAGAGCGAGCACCCGCTCCGCGTCGCTGCGTCGCGTTCAATCGTCGAGACACCATGTTCGGACGTCCGCGACAGCCCCCTCCGCCGTCTGCGTTCGTCGCGCGGATCACGCGCGATCAGTCCCTCACCCCCCTGGGCATGCCCGGCAACGACAGGTAGTCTCCGCGGAGAAGCGGTGACGGGATTCGGCAAGACCCGTTGTCGCTCCGAATACGAGGTGATGGGATGTCTCTCTCTCGCGCATGGGTTGCCTCCTTGTTCGCGCTCTGGCCGCTGGCGTGCGGCAGCAGCGACACGACGAATGGCGCGGCGGGGGCAGCGCACGACGCGGGCGCGGTGGACGCCTCGTCAGCGGGCGGAGCCAGCGGCACGGATGCGGGCGCAACCGGCGGAACCGCAGGGGCGGCGGGAGACGCGGGGGCGGCGGGGGAAGCCGGCACGGCGGGGGCATCGGGCAACGGCGGGACGGCGGGTGCCGCGGGCGGCCCCGCAGGGCCCACCTGTCGAAACGTTGCCGTGGGCGGCGGAGGGTACGTCACGGGGCTCTTCGCTCATCCGAGCGTGGCCGATCTGGTGTACGCGCGCACCGACGTAGGAGGCTTCTACCGTTGGGACGCGGCGGGCTTGCGTTGGATACCGCTGAATGACGCGTTCGACTGGAACGAGAAGCAGTCGCAACGTGGTCTCGGCCTCGCCCTCGACAAGTCGAATCCGGAGCTCGTCTACATCGCTGGAGGGTGGGGCTCCGGCGGCAGGATCTACAAGTCGACCGACCGCGGACACGCGTGGACTCCAGTCCACACGCTCTACGTCCAGGGCAATGCCGAATACCGGTGGACCGGCGAGCGACTCCAGGTGGACCCCTCGGATTCCAGCATCGTGCTGTTCGGAAGCCAGCAGGACGGCCTGCAAGTGGGCAAGAGCGGCGGGACCGCCTGGTCCAAAGCATCGGGCATCCCCGCCGGCACCGCTCCCGTCGGAGTCAACGCCGTGGCCTTCGACCCCTCCAGCCCCGGACGCGTCTATGCTCATTGCGCCGGCAGCGGGGTGTACGTCTCCACCGATCACGGCGGCTCGTTCACCCTGCTCACAGGGAGTCCATCGGATGTGAATCGCATGGCGATCGCGAGCGACGGGAGCGTCTACGCGACCCGCGCCGCCGGGGTGTCCCGCTACGCCTCGGGGGTCTGGACGAAGCTGTCTCCCGCTGCGCCCGACGGTTTCAACTCCCTCGCGGTGGATCCGGGGAATCCCAAGCATCTCGTGATAGCGGAGCACGGCCGGTGGATCACGAAGCTGTACCGCTCGACCAACGCAGGTGATTCCTGGTCACCGCTGGTGATCGAGAAGGTCTCCACCGTGCCGTGGTGGCCCTCCACGTACTTCGCAAACTGGTCGGCGTCGCTGATGTTCGACCCGACGGTGCAAGGACGGGTATGGCAGAGCGACTGGTTCGGGGTGTGGCGAACGGACGACGTCGCAGCGGCGAAAAACACCTGGACCGCCTTCGAGAAGGGGCACGAGGAGGTGGTCGTCCACGACCTGCTGGCCCTGCCGTCCGGCGCCGAGCTCCTGTCGGGCGTCGCCGACGTCGGCGGATTCGTGCATGCGTCGATCGACGCCTATCCTGCGTCCGCGCTCGGCGACAACGATGGAACGAACGTGCACGACAACTACGCGCTCTGCTCGGACCCGGGGAATGCGCTGCGGGTGATCCGGGTCGGCGGGAGTCGGGACGACACGCAGTCCTGGGGATTCGTGTCGGCCGATGGCGGCCACACGTGGACGGCGATGGGCAATGGGCCGGCGGGGAAGATCGCGCGCCGGGTGCTGCATTCGGCACAAGGGAGCGCGAGCCTGATGGTGTTCGACGACGAAGGGCAGCCGTACTTCGACGGGTCGGGGAGCGGGAACACCTGGGTTCACCTGTCGGGGCTGCCGCAACAGGGGCCCTATGGCCCGTGGGTCACGTCGGTTCGAGGCGCATCCGACGGAGCGACGGCGGACACGTTCTACTACGTGCACGGCACTGCGTTGTACGCGAGCGAAGCCGGGAGCGCGTTCCAGGCGCGCACGACCTCGCTGCCGGAGACTTCGAGCGGAATGTGGGACTACGTCAGCCTCGTGGCGACGCCGGGCGTGAAGGAGGACCTGTGGCTCGGTGTCGAGAAGAAGGGGCTGTACCACCTGACGGGCGCGGCGTTCGCCACGACGAAGGTGGGGGACTTCACGTCGGTGTTCTGGGTGACGCTGGGCAAGGCGGCTCCGGGGTCGGCGATACCCACGCTGTTCGTGAGCGGAACGAGAAACGGCGCGACGGGGCTGTTCCGATCCGTGGACGGGGGGACGAGCTTCGTCGATGTCACCGATCCGGAGCGCCGCGTGATCCTGCGCGGAAAGCTCGAAGCGAGCCAGCAGACCTTCGGCCGGGTGTTCGTGGGATATTCGGGACGCGGGATCTTCGCGTGCGATGCGCCCTGATACCCGAGGGGCTTCTTCGTCCGAAGCGTCGCCTTTGCACGCCGGCCGATGTGCGGCCGGTCAGAATGCCTTGCAGGACGCTGCGCGCGTCCGGTGAAGGCGTCGGGCAAGTGCTGCGATGATCACTCCGATCCAGGCGAAGCTCCAGGAGAGTCGATTCCCGGCAGTTCCGCACGAGCAGCCGGCCCCGTCTTCGAGGTCGGCAGCGCCGGGCGGCGGCTGGCCCGTGCCGACCCAGGAGGCTCCGTGAAGCAGGCACTCCTTCCACACGGCGAACGCCGGCTTGGGCGTGTTGTCGGCGTACTTGAGTCCCTTGCGCGCCTCCGCTGCCCCGAAGTAGCCGTCTGCTCCGGGATGGTCGAGATAGGACATCCACGAAACGGCAACCACGCCCGAGTCGACGAGCTCCTGGTGGCGCTCGCACAGCTCGATGACGACATCGCGCTGGAGGCCTTCCCACGCGCCGTAGTCGGAGACCATGACATAGCCCCAGCGGACGGGACGCAGGAACTTGCGGGACAGGTAGTGTGAGAATCGGATGGCCTTGTCCACGACCTCTTGCGCGTCTTTGGGATCGTCGCGAGTCGACGCGCGCATCTCCTGGAAGGCTACGAAGTCCGCGCGTGCAGCGGCGCGTCCCATCGATGTCGGCACCACGTGGGCGATGTCCCAGTCGCCGGGCAGCAGCCCGACCTTGGCTCCGGCCTTGGCGTGGAGCCGATCGATCGCCTCGATCATCAAGTCGTTCCACCCGTCCCACGTGGCGACCTCGCCCTGGTTGTACTCGGGCTCGAGGGTCACGATCGTCTGGCTCCCTACCCCGCTGGCGGACAGCACCTCGGCGAGAGCGTCGATGTCCGCGAGGAACGCATCCCGGCGCGCTTGCACGTCGCTCAGGACGGGATCCCCGAAGAAGTAGTGGATCACCTCGGGCGTGATTCCCGCAGCCTTCATGTCCGCCACGCCCTTGGCGTCGAACCACTGCTTCCACCCCTCACCGCCAATCCACGCCTGCGTGAAGGCGTGAGGCACACCGTCCTGCTCGAAGACCTCGTGCGCTGGCAGCCACTTTCCACCGTTCTGGAACGACCATCCGCCGGTCCCGTACTGGAACGACGTGTCGATCGTGACGAAGGCGTCGTGGTACACCTGCGCGCGATTGCCGTTCGCGTCGGCGCTGCGCAGCTCGATCCGGCCACGCAACGGGCTGGACGTGTCGAGCTTCACGGAGTGGACGGTCTTCGGTGTGAGGTCGGGCGGCGTGGTCAGGGCGGAGTCCGATTCGGTCGAATACCTGAGCTGCGTGGTCGCGGGCTCGTCGGTAGTCCAGCTCACCGTGGCCGAGGTATCGCCATGGCGCTGTACTTGAATCGAGGCGATCGTCGGAGCTTTGAAATCGACCCCGGCCGGCGTGCCGAGGAAGGTCATCTCGGCGAATCCACCCCATCCCTTACCGTCGGTCGAGGGCTGCGCTTCGACGACGTACACGTCGACAAATGCCGTGGGGTTCGGGAACGACACCGGGAACGTCTGAACGTCGCGAATCCCCGGCGTCAGCGTCAGCTCTACCGTGCTTCCGTCCGCAGACTCGAGCCGGAGTCGAAGGGCTTGGGACCAGTCCTTCCAGCCCTGAACGAGGCGGACGCTCTCGAGGGTAGCGGGCTTCGGAAATCGGACGCGCCAGTCCGCGTCGTGGAGCCTGTGCTGGGCAAAGTGGGTCTTTTCGTCGCCGTCGAGAAGCGCCGCGGGCGGGGATTCCTCGGCCGTATACAGGTCGGTTTCGACCGTGCCCCCGGAGGAGATGTCATCCGCCGCGAAAGCTGGAGAGGATGCGAGCATGGCAGCGAGGAAGGCGCACCTCGCAAGGTTCTGACTGCAGCGCATGCGGAACCCTACCACGTCGAGGGCAATCGCAGATCGGCCCGGTGCTGCGCGCCGCTGCCCGGTCTGCGCCGGACCGACAGGCCCCGAGGCGTTCACTCCTCCTTGCGTTCCGGCGTCACGAGCGGACGTCGCACGACCCCTTCGACCCGCGAGATGGCGTCGAGCATGTTCGCCCGCGCCTGCTCGAAGTCGGATTGCAGGCTCGTGCAGGCCTGGGTGAGGCGCCGGTTCTCGGACGTGGTCGTCTCGACGCGCGCCAGGGCCGCGGTCAGCTCGCTGCCCAGACGCTCGGCGTCCTGGGACAGGGAGGTGATCTGGGCTTCGAGGTCGCGACGCAGCGCATCGCGCTCCGCATCACGACGTTCGCCGTCCCTTCGTTGGGCGAGCTCCAGCGACGCGATTCGCTCGGCGTGGGCTTGTTGGGTCGCAGCCGAAGCGGCGTCGTAGCTCTGCTTCAGGGCCTCGAGGGCGGCGGCGTGGGACTCCTGCGCCTGACGCAACGACATCTCGCGTTGTGCTTCGAGCTCGGTGCGGAAAGCCTCCATCTGCGTACGAAGCTCGGCTTCGCGAGCGGACACGCCCTCGGCGATCCGGGCGGCCATCGCGTCGCGGACCGTGTCGAGCTCGGTGCGCGTTTTCCGGGTCTCGGCGCGGTGGTGGCGTTCCGACGCGGCCAGCGTTTTCTCCTGCTCCTTCTTGGCTCTCGCGAGGTCGTGAGCGTGCTCCTCGGCGGCCTGGGCGAGGGCCGCACGCAGGTCGCGATCGCTCTGGGCCTTCTGGTCCGCCACGGCGGTGTCGACACGGGACTGGATCGACTGCTCGAGCTCCGCCCGCTGCTGGGCGTGCAGCTCGCGCAGCTCGCGCAGGGCGCGCTCCCGATCGGCTGCGGCGGCCGACAGCGCTGCCTCCTTGTCCTGCGCCGCGCTTGCGAGCTTCTCCTGCGCCATGCGCTCGACCTCGGCCTGATGCGCCCGTTGCGCCTCGGCCCGTCGCTCGAGCTCCGCCTCGTGGCCGATTTGCAGGGTGCGCAGCTCCTCGCGCTGCGCCGTGGCGGCCGCGAGCATCTCCGCCCGGTACTTCTCACCGGTCTCGCGGAGCAGCTCCTCGAAACGCTGCTGCGCCTTGTCCATCTCCACGCGCGGAGCTGCGCGGGCCTCGTCGAGCAGGCTCTTCAAGCCTTGCAGCTCCTCTCCATGCTCACGCTCCAAGGTGCCCAGCCGGACGTTGGCCTTCTCGCGCTCCTTGTCCAGACTCGCCGAGTGGTCTGCGTGCAACTGCTCGACGGCCTCCCGGTGGAGTCGATCGCGGTCGGCGAGGGACGCCTCGAGCGCGAGGTCCTTGGCCTGCACCTGCTCGAGGTGACGGGTTTCCTGGTCGCGGAGGGTTCGGGCGTGCTCGAGCAGCATGAGCCGCTCTGCCTCGCGATGCTCTTCCTGCGCAGCGAGAAGCTGGCGGGCGTGCGCGGCCTGGTGCTCCGCGAGCTTGGAGCGGTGGTCCTCCTCGAGCTTGCGCAGGCGCTGGTCAGCCTGCTCGCGCTCGCTCGCGAGCTCCACCCGGTGCTGCGCCTCCGCCTCCGCCGCCGCATGCTGCTGGTCCACCGCCATATGGCGGATCCGGTCCTCGGAAGACGCGAGCTTTGCCGCGTTGGCATCGAGCTGCGCTTGCAGCTCGGCTTGTCGCGCGAGGGCCTGGGTCACGCGTTCCTCGATCGAGGCCGCGACACGCCCATGGGCCGCATCGTGCTTCTGGAGCTCCTGACGGAAGTCCTCCTCGACGCGGGCGAGCTCCTGTCGATGCGCGGCCTCGAGCTGCTGCGCCTCCGAGCGCTGTCCTTCCAGCTCCTTGCGATGCGCCTCTCGCAGCGCGGACAGCTCCTGTTGCCGCTTGCGGTCCTCGTCCGCGAGAGCGGCCTCGTGGTCGGAGGCGAGCTTGTCGATCCGGGCACGCGACTGCTCCCAACGTTGGGCAGCCTCCGCTTGCGCCGCGGCGAGCAGCTTGCGCCCCGCATCGCGCTCTTCGGCGAGCTGCTTGTGGAGCTGTTCCTCGCGCTCCGCCGTCTCGCGGGCATGGCTCGCCATCAGCTCGGCGACCTCCGCTCGGCGCGCCTCCTCGGCCTTGCGCAGCGCCTCGGCCACCTGATCGGCGGCCCGCTCGGCCGCCTGCTCGAGGAGCTTCGCGGACTCCTCGAGACGCGCGCGCAGCCGTTCGGCCTCGTCGTGCGAGGCCCGCATCTGCTCGCGATGAGCCTCCGCCGCCGCGCGCATCTGTGCGCCGAAACCTTCTTCGATCGCGCTAATTTTTCCTGCGTTCTTGCTCTCGACGGCCAGCAGCTCGTCGCCGTGGTCCTGCTCCCGCACGCGACGCGCTTCCTCGTGCCTCGCGTCGAGCGCGCGAAGCTCCGCCCGGTGGCTCTCCTCGATGCGTGCGAGATCGGCTCGGTGCCCCTGGGCCGCGTCGGAGACCGCCTGCAGCCCCGCGTTGCGCTCGTGCAGCACGCGCGCCTCGGCCGCCCGCAACTGCTCGGTGAGCGACTCGATCTGGGCTGCCATCGCGCCGTACCTGGACTCGCCGTCGGACACCGACGACTGCACCTCCTGCAGCGCCCTGACATGCTGCGCCCGCAGCTGCGCGAGCTCGTCGGCGTGGACCTTGTCCCGCCCGTCGAGCATGTCGCGCGCGGCCTGCTCCGCTCGCGTCGCCGCCGACTGCGTCTCCCTCAGCTTGTCCTCGAAGTCCTTGCTGACCTGCGCGATGGCCCGCGCCTGGCGCGCCGCAGCCTCGGCAAGCTCGTCGGCGTGCGTCTTCTGCAGCGACGCCAACCGCTGCTCATGGCTCTTCTGCGCGTCGTCGAGGCGACGCTGCAGGTCCTGCTCGGTCTGCACGCGCAACTGCTCGAGGCGCTGAGCCTCCTTGGTGTGCTGCGTCTGAAGGCGTTCGATCTGCGCGTCGCGACGCGCGATTCGAGTCTTGGCGTCCTCCTCGCGCTTGGCCGCCAACGCCTTGTCGGCCTTGAGGGACTCGATGATCGCGAGGAGCTCCGGCGAGCCTTCGGCGCTGGCCGCGCGGATGTCGATGGACGACATGCGCGGCCGGCCCGGAATGACCGATCTCCGGCCGCTCTCGGGATGCGTCGATGGCTTGGAGGACGGACGGGCGGGGGGAGCCGACGCGGGGGCTGTCTGGGTGGGGGAGGAGTCGCGCGCGGGCTGCCCCGGTGACGAATCTCGCGCGGGCTGGCCCGGTGACGAATCGCGTGCGGGCGGAGTCGTGGCCGAGGAGGATGCAACGGGCGCTGGCGCCTGCG
>JAKLDZ010000310.1:0-2549 GCA_022703255.1 Myxococcota bacterium
CTCGACGATCTCCCAGACGCTCAGGAAGTAGGGGGCGACCTGGAGCTCGCGGATGAGGGCGAGCTCCTTGCGGAGCTGCGATTGCACGGCGGGAGGCGTGCCCTGCGGATAGCGCCACAGGAGCTTCTCGCGCACCAGACGCTCCAGAGCCTCGTCGGGCGTCTCGTTCGTGCACGCCGCCTCGCACGGGAACCGGTAGCGAAGCTCCCCGAGCGAGAACCGGCACGCCTCCGCCACCTCGAGCGTGCTGGCGAGCCACTCCGGATGATCCCCGAACCGGCGATCCATCCACGCTCCCGAACGCAGCACCGCCTCCGCATTGAGCTGCAACACCGGCCCGGCATCGTCGAGCGTGGTCTTGTGCCGGATGCACGCCAGCACGTCGGCCAACGGCTTGCGCCCGGGATCGTGCATCAGCGCCCGCGTGGTCGCCGCGATCCGCACACCGAGCCGCGACGCCAGCGCGATCGCCTCGCGCTCTCGCACCCGCTGCTCCGGATCCAGCAGGCGCTGCACCGCGATGCGAACGTGTCGTCGCCCGAACGATGCCACCACCGCTTCGCACAAGGCCGCGTCGTAAGGGGAGGGGAGCACCGCCCACAACCCCTTCGGCGACGTCGCGAGCTCTTCCAACGGGAGCTTCGCCGTGCCCTTCTCCTGCCCCTCATGGGCCCGCGTGAGCAGACGGCACAGCCCCGAGTAGCCGTCGTGATCCTCGGCCAGCAGCAGCAGCGTCGAAGCGCTCCGCGCGATCGTCAGCTCCGCTCCCACGATCACGGGCTGGTCGAGCTTGCGGGCCGCTACGTGCGCACGCGCCGAGCCGTAGAGCCCGTCGCGATCGCATAGCGCGATCGACGCGAGCCCCAGCTCGTGCGCGCGCTCCACCATCTCCTCGGGATGCGAGGCGCCCTGCAGGAACGAAAAACACGTCCTGGCGCACAGCTCCGCGAACCGCACCGGAGCCGACGATGCCTCACACGAACCACCCATGAAGCCAGCTCTCCCCGGTGCTCCGGTCCGTGTAGATCCACCCCGTGCCGCCCGAGCCCGATGTCATCCACGCCCGCACGTAGTCCCGATCCACCGGCGTGCGCGTCCACCACTCCACACCGTCGAGACGTACGTCGAACTGCACCCGCGCGACCTCGAACGCGCTCGCTGCAGGACACGCCACCAGATGCCCCGGCGCGACCCGCCCCGACCCGAGGGACTGCGGGAGCGGCAGCAGCCGGGTGAGCGATGCCCCCGCTCCGCCGCAGGGAGGGTTCGGGAGCGAGCGACGCTGCGATGCGTGCGCCGCGAGCGGCACGAGCGCGGAGCGCGCCTCCGGGCGATACGACGATCGGATCGCCAGCACACCGAACCGATCGGGGCCGATCTCCGCCGACAGCTCCGCGAGCAGCACCGGCAGGGCGTCGGGCGAGGCGTGGACGTCGCGGGACAGATCGAGCTGCACCCGCGGCGCACGCGTGACGAGCTGCGCCTCGAGCTGCATCGAGAGCGCAGGCGCCACCAGCTCCGCGCTCTCGAGACGCGCTCGCAACGCGCGCAGAAGATCGTCGGCGTGGGAAAGCGGCGCGGGCAGCTCCACGCGAAGCCGCGTGTCGGGCTCCACTCCCCGCAAACGCGCAATCCCCTTGTCCCCCCGCAACACCAGCTCCAGCGCACGCGTGGCCTCCCCACGCCCCTCGAGCCGCGCAGCGATCCGCGAGACCAGCCGCTGCAGCACGAACACCAGCGACGCCTGCAGCTCCACCGGCTCCTCCCACGTCGCCTCCTCGCTCACCACGAGCGCGGGCTCGTAGGCCGTCAACGGCTCCGGATCGTGCCCCGCGACGAGCGACAACACCTCCGGCGCCCGCTCCCCCAGTCGCGACGTCAGTTGAGCCCGCGGCAGCTTCGCGAGATCCCCGAGCGTGAGCACCCCCACCCGAATGAGCCACCCGGACGTCTCCTCGTCGAGCGGAAGCGAAGTCACCGGCAACGCATGGAGCTTGCGCGACGACTGCCCCGGCGCGATCACCGTCGCTGGCTCGACCGCGTGCCGCCCCAACATCGCCGCGATCCGCGGACCGTCGGAGATCACGACCCGCGCCACATGATCGAGCTGCCCCACCCGCTCGCTCAGCTCGCGAGCCACCTGCTCTTCTCCCCCAGCAAGGTGCGCGGCTCCGGTCAGATCCACCCAGACCACGTCGGGACTCCCCACCGATACCGTGGGCCCGAACGCCATCGCCACCTCCGCCACATGCTCCAGCGCGCGGCGTACCTGCGCCTGCGTCACCGCTCGGACCTCGAGCGCCGCCAGGTACGCCCTCGCCTCCGCGATCGTCATGCCCGCTCGCAACCCCACCCTGCGAGCGCGCTCGTCTACCGCGTCGAGCACCGCCCGATCGGTCAGCTTTCCTGCGTCGACGTCGAGCTCGACCCGCACCACGCCGAGCCCGCGCGTCGCACGCGCAGCTACCCCCCGCCCCGAGGCAAGCTCGCACAGGAGGCGGGGCAGCACGACGGCTGCGATGCGGCGGGGAGACATACTGAACATATTA
>JAKLDZ010000310.1:2559-7198 GCA_022703255.1 Myxococcota bacterium
CAGCATGTCGTGCCACGGCAAGCTGCCGAGCCTGTTTCCTCGGACTTTCATCGTGCGAGGAAACCGGTCCCGGCTGGATTGAAGGGCGTTTTCAGAGGTCGATGGCGTACACGAAGGAGGCGTTCGACACCCTCTTGGATTCGACGAGCTGCGAGCCCCGGCAGACGGGCCAGTCCAAGCGACCGCCAATCCTTCGCGCGCGGCGTGAGTCCTCGGGTGCACGGGTGGCCCTTGCGGGCGCGTTGGCTCTCGAGGCGCTCGAGAATCGAAAGCTTCGGGGCGGATGTCACTGCGTACACGTCCACGGGATCGCTGGGTGATCGAGATCAACCTCGATGATCCATGAACCCCCGGTCCCGTTCGGATCATTCACGCGTTTCGCATAGAACTTTCCGCCGATGAGGGCCGGACTGCCGATGTTGAGCGTATCCGAATAGCAGGTCTTCCCTGTGTCCAGATCGTGCCTCCACAGGGCTCCGTCGGCCATGTAGATGTCCTGCGCCCACTCCGGATTCTGGTCCAGTGTGCTTGCCATCTGACGCCAGACCACGGTCTTCCCCTCCACCGCGGGGAACGTCTTGGCTTTGGGATGGTCCGGCGAGTCGTGCGTGACGCGCTTCAGATCCTTGGTGAGAAGATCATAGAGGTACACCTCTCCGCCGGTCCGGGTGCCGTCGTAGGTCGAGGCGGGGCCGGGCGGGTCGCGGAAGTCCACCCAGGTGAAGAACCGCTTGTCGGCCGAACAGACCCCATCGGTCTGCAGTGCCTTCGAAGGCCCCAGGACCTCGAGGGCACCTGTCACTGGATCGGCTGTCACGATCTGGGTGGTGGTCGAGCAGATGAACAGCGCATCGGTGGTGCAGTGGCGGTCGCAGCCAATGATGTAGGGCGTGATCTTGCGCTTGGCGCCGGTCTGCAGATCCGCCGACCACAGCGCGCCAGTGGTTATGAAGAACGCGTGCGTGGCATTCACGGCGGTGTACGCAACGGTCCCGGATCCGCTGTCGCTGGCCACGTAGGTGTGCACAACACGTCGGCGTTTTTCAATCAGATCGATGACCTCGATCTGTCCTCTGGGGTACTCGGAACGATGGTAGGAGAGATATCGACCATGGACATGCGGCTGAATCACCCCCTCCTTGGCATTCATTGACTTCGCCACAAGTCGGGCCGTTCCAGTCGAGAGGTCGGTCAGGTACAGAGACCTCAGGTCGCCGTCCGCAATGCGCGAGGAGTCAAAGGAATACGTGTAGTACCCTGGATGATCGATCTCGATTGGAATGACCGCCTTGCACCATGGATGGCAGTCGAGCTGCGGCGCTACAGGCCCCTCGGGGAAGTACTCGCCATTCTCACCCAGAGGCTCGAGCGGCTCCCAGTCCGTCTCGCCCGAATCGGGCGCAGCATCGGCTTCCGCCTCGACCGTAGCGTCCGTGGCCCCACCACCACTGCCTGACGCCCCGCCCGTGGCGTGGTTGTCCACGTCCCCGGAGCAGCGCAGCGTGGCCGCGGCCGCGAGAAGTCCGATGCTCGCCAGCCCCGCGGCGCCCCAACCATGTGCTGCTCGTCTCATCGGACCACCTCTGCCACTCTTGCCCGCCCGTTGGCAACCCTGGTTGCGAGCCGCTGCATCCCTTTCACGCGCGCGAGTCTCTATCGGGGCGGATGTCACTGCGTACACGTCCACGGGATCGCTGGGTGATCGAGATCAACCTCGATGATCCATGACCCCCCGGTCCCGTTCGGGTCGTTCACGCGTTTCGCATAGAACTTCCCGCCGATCAGGGCCGGGCTGCCGACGTCGAGCGCGTCGGAGTAGCAAGTCTTGCCCGTGTCGAGATCGCGTTTCCAGATAGCCCCTGGCGCCGTATAGATGTCCCAAGCCTCCTCGGGGTTCTGGTCGAGCGTGCTCGCCATCTGGCGCCAGACCACGGTCTTCCCATCCGCCGCGGGGAACGTCTTGGCCTTCGGGTGGTCCGGCGAGTCGTGCGTGATGCGCTTCAGATCCTTGCTGAGAAGATCATAGAGGTACACCTCTCCGCCGGTCCGGCTGCCGTCGTAGGTCGATGCAGGCCCAGGTGGGTCGCGGAAGTCCACCCAGGTGAAGAACCGCTTGTCGGCCGAACAGACCCCGTCGGTCTGCAGTGCCTTCGAAGGCCCCAGGACCTCGAGGACACCTGTCACTGGATCGGCTGTCACGATCTGGGTGGTGGTCGAGCAGATGAACAGCGCATCTGTGGTGCAGTGGCGGTCGCAGCCAATGATGTAGGGCGTGATCCTGCGCTTGGCGCCGGTCTGCAGATCCGCCGACCACAGCGCGCCAGAGGTGACCCAGAAAGCGTGCGTCGCATTCACGGCTGTCTGAATCACGCGAGTGTCCTCCGACACGTACGCGTGAATCACCCGCTTCCTGTGGTTCACCAGATCGATGATCTCCACCTGCCCTCTCGGATACTCCGAACGGTGATAGGACAGGTACCGCCCGTGGACATGACCGTGCACGACGCCCTGCTTCGGAGCCGTCGACTTCGCGACAATCCGCGCGGTTCCTGCCTTCAGGTCCGCCAGGTAGAGAGTCGCTATCTCGCCGTCGACGATTCTTCCCTCATCGAACACGTACGTGAAGTACCCCGGATGGTCGATCTTCACCGGAATGACGGCCTTGCACCATGGATGGCAGTCGAGCTGCGGCGCAGCAGGCCCCTCGGGGAAGTACTCGCCATTCTCACCCAGAGGCTCGAGCGGCTCCCAGTCCGTCTCGCCCGAATCGGGCGCAGCATCGGCTTCCGCCTCGACCGCCGCGTCCGTGGCCCCGCCACCACTGCCTGACGCCCCGCCCGTGGCGTGGTTGTCCACGTCCCCCGAGCAGCGCAGCGTGGCCGCTGCCGCGAGAAGTCCGATGCTCGCCAGCCCCGCGGCGCCCCAACCATGTGCTGCTGGTCTCATCGGACCACCTCTGCCACTCTTGCCCGCCCGTTGGCAACCCTGACCGAGAACGCCCCGCGGTCCGACCGGGTCACCCAGTCCTCCATGTCGTGGGTCCCGCTCGGTTGCAGCACGCCGTCGCCCCTCGCGTCGAATACCGGCAGAGACATGGAGCCGTGGACGCGCGCAACGCCGTACACGCGCGAGGTCCCTGCATCGCCCCGAAGCGCCTCCAGCCCAGGCGATTGAATCGGCTTGCCGCTCAGCCACAACGAGCCGTCGGTGAACCCAAGGTCGTAGACGGTTCCGCCTCGCGCGAGGATGACCCGCATCGGCCCCAGCGCCCCCACTGGCATGGCTTGCGCGATCGCGGCCAGCTGATCCGCCCGGAGCCTCGGAGCGCGCGACGTGCACTGCGCGATCGATGTCGCGCTCACTTCCAGCGTCGTCATCGGCCTGGCGTCGTCGCCGGGCTCGAATACGGCCATCGCCTTCAGTTCGGCGCGATCGCCCTCCGCTGCCTCCACGACAGCCACCCCTGCCGTCGTGCTGACGGCGAAGCGTTGTTCTCCCATGTAGGCGACCCGTACCGGCGTTCCGCACAGCGGCAATGCACGGCCGAGAACGAAGCCCTCTTTCGTTGGGCTAAACACCTGTGCTCCGGCGTCACTCAACACGAGCCCGGAGCCGTCCCCCATCGCGACGTCGTAGGCCCGTGACGAGTTGCGTCCGAAGAGCGACAACCTCGATGCGAACCGGGAGCGGACTCCGGACCCGATCTGCCTCTGAGCCAGCAATCGCTGGCCGAGAGCATCAGAAGCCCATCGTTCGAGCGCGCCACCGCGCAACACCCACGCTCCATCGAACTCGGGTGCCGCTGCCACGCTCGCTCCGGGGATCGACCACGAGCGCGCGAGCTTCCCGAGGCTTCCCGGGCACGCCGCCGCCTGTCCCTGCTGCGAGCACGGACGAAGGGCGGGAGAGCTCCACCAGTCGGTATCGCCGGACAGGCAGAGCTCGCCTCCCCGAAGGTCCTGCTCGCCGCACGTGGACGGCGCGAGCTGACCGGATTCGTCGATCGCCTCCCACCCCTGCTCCGTGCGCAGCTCGACGACGACATCGGTCGTCGTGGAATCGGTCTCCCGCACGCGCACCAGATCCCTGCCACTCGATGAGCCTGCGATCACGGCGTGCGCGGCATTGACGCTGCCGGCTGCGGGCGTGTCGGAACGCAACAGCCTTGCCCCACCGGACCGTTCCGGACCCATGGGCAAGGCCCAGACGTCGTCGTGCACGACGCCGTTCGCGTCAGTGCCGCCGTACAGCAGAATCGCGCTCTGATCGTTCGAGAGCGCTGCCCGCGCCCCGGCCCGGGCAGGCAAGCCGCCAAGCGGCTCGATCGCACCGCCGAACACGTCGGCCATGATGCCATCGCCGTGAACGCCGCCACTGTCGGTGCCCCCGAGCACGAACAGGCGAGACCCCGCAAGCACAACGGCCGTGTCCTGGCGGCCCGCAATCGGCTGAAGGACGGTCTCGCTGGAGAACCAGCGTGCGAGGGATGCGTCGAAGGCGCGCAGCGCGCCTTCGGTCTGCACGTAGATCTCGCCGTCGAGCCCGAGCGCCGGCTGCCGGCTCGCCTCGAGCCCTTCGACCTCCACCGACCAGACGACCCCGCCGTCCGGTGCGAAGACGCTCAGGGCGCCGGCGTAGG
>JAKLDZ010000311.1 GCA_022703255.1 Myxococcota bacterium
GCGGAGGGGTGGCTGCTGCTGATGCACGCGCGCGAGCGGATGACGGCGTCGCACGGCTACGGGGGCACGCGCGAGCAGGCCTACGGGGACATCGTGGAGGAGGTGAGCGCGGAGTGGTTGCGCGCGGCCAACAGGGCGGAGGACGCCGGGCTGTCGCGGGATCGTCTGCTGTTCGATCCAGGCCTGGGCTTCAACAAGACCGCGCGGCACTCGGCGGAGGTGGTGCGACGTCTGGCGGAGTTCTCCTCGCTCGGGGCGCCGATCGTCGTGGGACCGAGCCGCAAGTCGTTCCTGGCCGCGGAGGTGCCCGCTGCGCCGGCGAGGCGCGTCGCGGCCACGGCCGCTGCGTGCATCGCATGCGTGGCGCGGGGAGCACGCGTGCTGCGTGTGCACGACGTCCTCGAGGTGCGCCAGGCCCTCGCGGTCGCGCGCTCGATCGGGCTGCTGCCACCCGGGGAGGCCTGCCGTGCTTGAAGGCTTCCTGCAGCTCTTCTCGCGACGTCCGGTGGGACAGATCCTCATCGATCTGCTCGACCTGATCGTCGTGGCCGCCATCATCTACCGCGTGCTGCTCGTGCTCAAGGGCACCCGCGCAGTGCAAATGGGACTCGGCCTCGGCCTCATGTTCCTCGTCTACGTCGGCGCCAAGTGGATCGGCCTCATCACCCTGCAGAACATCTTCGCGTCCCTGCTCTCGTCCTTCGTCCTCATCGTCGTCGTGGTCTTCCAAAACGACATCCGCCGGGCCCTGATGCGCATCGGCTCCAACGCCCTGTTCGGCGGGTTGGGGCAGGCGATGGAGACACGCGTGGTGGACGAGGTGGTGGCCGCCACGACCGAGATCGCGCGGCACCGCATCGGCGCGCTGATCGCGTTCGAGCAGGACGCGAACCTCGACGAGTTCGTGGTGGGCCAGGGGATCGATCTGGACGCGTCGGTCTCCAAGGACCTGCTGCTCACGCTGTTCATCCCGGAGAGCGGGAACAAGCTGCACGACGGGGCGGTGATCATCCGGAACCTGCGGATCGCCAAGGCTGGGGTGTTTTTCCCGATGCCGGAGGCGCGCAACATCGATCCCGCGCTGGGATCGCGGCACAGGGCGGCCATCGGGATCACGGAGGAGACGGACGCGGTAGTGATCGTGGTGAGCGAGGAGCGCGCGACGATCAGCTTCTGCTTCAACGGCAACATCGTGACCAACCTCGATCCCGACGAGCTGCGCACCACGCTGCTCCGGATCTTCGGACGTCCGCAGCCGACCAAGAAGCCGAAGAAGCCGGGGGCTGCGGTCTCGGGCCGTGTGGCCATCGCCACCCCGCCGCCGCCTCGCGTCTCCACCCTGCCCAAGGTCGCCGTCCCCGCCGCGGTCGCCACCCCCAAGAGCTCGCCGATGCCCGCTGCAGAGACCCCTCGCCCCAAGGACGTCGCGACGCCCCTGCCGAGCAAGGCCCTGGACGACGGCGAGCCGCACGGAGGAGCGGAATGAAGGTGCCGCTCCCCCTCCGCCCCCGGCTCAACCTGCGCGCGCTCAAGCCCGCCCTGCTCGACAACGTCGGGCTCAAGCTCCTCGCCCTGCTCTGCTCCTTCGTCATCTACGGCTTCGTCCACGGCGCCCAGGAGGCGCAACGCAACATGGCCGTGGACCTCGTGGCGCTGCTGCCGCCCGACGCGGCCAACCGCATCCTGGTGACACCGCTGCCTCCGACAGTTCGGGTCACGATCCATGGGCCCCGCACGCTGCTCGACGGTCTCCGCCCCGAGGAGCTGGGCACGTTCCAGGTGGACCTGCGCTCGGCCCGTTCCGGGCGCGTGCCCCTCGAGCCTTCGATGATCGGCTCTCCCCCCGGCACCACCATCACGATGATCGACCCGCAGTCCCTCGACGTCGTCTGGGACGATCTCGTGGAGCGGGAGATCCTCCTGCAGATCACCGTGGCCGGCGAGCCCGCCGAGGGCTTCGTCGTCAAAGGCTCGCCCGACTTCAACCCCCGCACGGTCCACGCCCGCGGTCCCAAGCAGGTCTTCGACGGCCTGCAGGCGGCGCGCGCCGAGCCCTTCGACGTGACCGGCCTCGCCGAGGGCGTGCACCAGCGCACTATCGCGATCGATCGGCCGCCCCAGCGCGTGTCCTTCGACACCAACTCCACAACCGTCACCCTCGAGATCGCCCGCAGGCTTGCCGACCGCGTGTTCCGCGCCGTCCAGGTCCACGTCATCGGCGCCCCGCGCGCCGTCGCCTTCCCCGCCCGCGTCGATGTCCGCGTCGTCGGCCCCCCCGACCTCGTCAAGCCGCTGCGCCAGGAGCAGATCGTCCCCCGAATCGACCTCAAGGAGATCGGCGCCGACCTGTCCCGCCCCAACTCCATGGCCGTCCCCATCACCTTCGACGTCGAGGGCTGCAAGACCTCGATCACCCCGGCCTCCGTCATCGTCAAGTGGTGAGCCCCTGCTCCCGCTTGCGAATCGCTCCCCCGCTGCGGCTACAATCGCACCCATGGAGTCGATCTCGCCCGACGCGCTGATCCGTCTGCTCGACCAGCACTGCAACGCGAACCCCGGAGCGATGATCGCCACCGACGCGGACGGCACGCTGTGGTCGGGGGACGTCGGGATCGACACCTTTGGGCATCTGATGAGGGTGCGGGGAGTCCTCGCGGACGCGGCGGAGGCGCTGCGTGGCGACGCGCAGGAGGCGGGGGTCGGGCCCGCGGGAGACGTCAACGACACGGCGCTCGCGCTGTTCCACGCCTGCGAGAGAGGCGCGTGGTCCGAGAAGCGGACCTACGAGATGATGGCGTGGGCCTTCGCGGGCTGGGAGGTGCGGCGGGTCGGGGACTTTGCGCGCGAGGCGCTTCAGGCCGCGAACCTCGCCGATCGCCTGCACCGGGAGCTCATCGCCGTGCTGTCGTGGGCCACCCGCGCCGGCATCCTCGTGCGCGTCGTCTCCGCCTCCCCCCTCCCCGTCGTGCAACAGGCCGTCGAATGGGTCGGGATCGACCCCGCCAACGTCATCGCGGCGACCCCCGCGCTGCGGGACGGCTGCGTGCTCGCGCACATGGGTGCGCCGATCCCGTACGGTCCGGGCAAGGTCCACGCCCTGCGGGACGCGGACCCCGACTTCCGTATCGCTGCAGCGTTCGGCGACAACGTGTTCGACCTCGAGATGCTCCAGAGCTCGGCGATCCCGATAGCCGTGCGGCCGAAGACGAGGCTGCTCGAGCGTGTGGGGGAGGTGCCCGGCGTGCGGCTGCTCGCGCAGGCGTGACCGGGTCAGGGCTGACAGTTGTCGGTGGCGGCCTGGGGGGTTCCGAAGGACGTTCCGAGGCCGTAGGTCTTCTTGGACACGCACCAGGTGGAGGCGAAGTCGTTGGAGGAAGCGTTCGGAGGCGATGCGGTGTGCTGCATCGTCTTGGACTCGACGGCGTAGAGCGAAGCACCGAAGCCGGTGGTCCAGTTGACGGTGTCGATGACGGTGTCGTTGGGGAGCATCACCTTGAGCAGGTCGCCGCTGTTGGACAGCTCGATATTGGAGCCGGTCCACGCGTGGTCGGCGACGAAGCCGCCGAGCAGGCCGGGATCGAGGGAGGCTCCGAAGACGGCGTAGACGCCTGGCCAGAGGATGAGCTCGGGGTTGGCGATGACGTGGTTGGCGCTGTTGTCGCCGATCTTGCATCCCTCGAGGGTGACGGGGACCGCGGCGGCGTTGTAGACCTCGAACCACTCCTTGCCCGACTCGGGAGTGCTCAGGGCGTTGACCATGACCTCGGTGATCACGATCTCCGGAACGCCACCTTCGGCGGAGCCGGCCAGGGGGAGGCGGATGTCGGGCTTGTAGGGCGAGGCCAACGCCGTGCTCTGCTGCGTGGTCTTCTGCGTGGTGGCATCGGTTCCGTACACGTACGTGGTGCTGTACTCCGCGGGGTTCAGGGGCACGACCTCGATGTAGTAGCGGAACGTGCCGATGGGGCGCGCGGGCATCGGGAACTTGGCGACGTAGTACTGGTTGTTGCCGTTGTAGGAGTCGGGGGCGAAGGCGACCTCCTGCGGCGGGGTCTGCCCGGACCACCACCAGAACAGCTTCGCGCTCGCGACCAGATCCTTGGGCTGCACGCCGAAGTAGATGTACGCGTCCTTGCCCGCCTCGGGGATCTGCGGGTTGCGCATGTACACCGTCGGAGGCTCGGGATTCGCCGGGATGTGCCACACGTTCAGCGGCGGCTTCGTGGGGCCGTCGGGAAGAGCGTCCGAGGGGGCATCGGGTGCGACATCCAGTGGCGCATCCGACGGGGCATCCGCCGCGTCGGCCAGCACGTCGTCCTGGGCGTCGGCCGGGGAATCTGGCGCCACGTCCGGCGCCACGTCGGCAGGAGCATCGGCTTCGGGAGCCGCATCGGCGTCCCCGCCTTCCGGGGGCACGTAGGGCGAGTCCTCCGAGACGACGTCCATCGACGGAGCATCGGCCTTGTCCGTGGCAGCGTCCTGCACCGGCTTGTCGGGCGCGAAGCCGTAGTCGTCTTCGGGGAACGTGCAGGCGGCGAACCCGGCGGCGACAGCCAGCGGAGCCACGGCAAGCCACAGGCGCATGCGATGACGCGAGACACTCTCGAGCGCGGACATGCCGTATCTATACTGCGTTGCGCGCTGCGTGTCAGGCTAGTTCACCCGCACAGCGTCAGTAGGTTCCCCGGACCGACAGGCCGGTTCCCCACGACGACAGCGAGACAGCGGGAGCCGTCTCGCGCTGCGTCGCGCGGGCAGGCGCCGTCGCCCAGAGCAGTGTCCCCACGCCCACGAGACCAAGCCCCGTCAGCGCCGTCACCGTGGCGATCCCCGACTGGTCGCGCGCCTCGCTCTCGAGGGCCACATCGTTCGGATCACGACACGTATAGGCCGGGCAGCGGTCGACGGCATCGCTCCAGGTCGAGCGGGCCTTCATCCAGTAGACGGTCGCGGTGCCGAAGCTCAGCAGGCCTGCGACGCCCGCGCCGATGGCGATCCAGCGCTGCGCGCCGAGGCCGGTGCTGGACGGCTCGCGGGCAGGGCCGGGGGCGACGGGGAACGCGGAGGGGTCGAGCCCCGTGGATTCCACGACCGGTCGCAGCACGGGCACGAGCACCTCACCGCTTTCGCCTCCGGGGTTGACCCCGACCTCGAGGTGCCAGCGCTTGCGGCCGGGGGCGACCGCTTCGACCACGTGCTTGCCGGGATCCACGGGGACCTCGGAGCCGAACATCGCGGGGTCCACCACGATCCCGTCGCGGCGCACCACGAGCCCCTGCACCCTGCTCTGGCCGGGGACGTCGATGCGAAGGCGCACCAGCTTGGACTCGAGCGCTCCGTGGCGACGCCGCGCTTCCACCTCGCGGGCCGGGTCGCCGGTGCGACGCGCCAGATCCTCGGCTTCGCGGAAGGCACCCCAGGCACTGGCGGTGCGACCGTCCTGCTCGAAGCAGTCTCCCAGGTTCAGCGCCGTTCCGGCTGCAGGATCGAGCTTGTGGCTCGCCTCGAACTTGCGGCACGCCTCGGAGTACTTGTGCGCGGCCATCAGATCCCTGGCCTCGCGGAACAACGACTCGGCGACCGCCTTGTCGGCCGTGGACTGAGCCGAGGCATTCGGCGACGCCGCCAGCAGGATCACGAGGGCGGCAAACGCCGTCGCCGAGCGAGCGATTCTCGCGGATCGCAAGGGGCTACCTTCGGTTGCCATAGAGGTCGTTCTTCTTGCGGGGCTGCGGAGAAGGCACACTGCGAGCGGGAGGCTTCGCGGAGGTCGCGGGCGAGGACGCGGAAGGAGGTGTCAGGGGCGGCTCGGCTGCGACGGACGACGAGGGAGCAGGGATCGGGAGGAGGTCCGCCGAGGAGGATGCGGGGGGCGAGGCTGCCGTTGGGGCCGAAGACGCGGCAGGCTCGGCGGACGCCACGCTATCGGGATGCCGGTAGCCTTGCAGGAGCACGAGGGTGATCAAGGCCGCGCCGATCGTGAGCACGAGAGCGCCAAGGATGGAGTAGCGAAGCGGAATGCCTCCGCGGGGGCGAGGAGGCAGACGGGTCGTGGCCGAGGTCTGGGTCTCACTCGAGGCGCGGCGCAGCAGGTCGAGGTTGGCCGCGGGATGCTCGGCCGAGATCGACAGCATCGGGTCCGAGGGTTCCGGCGGGGGCATGGTCGGGGAGGAGGAGTCGAGAACCACGCGGACCCGCCGCGCATACTGGGACGCTCCCGGCCCGCCGAAGGGGGCCGCGGCCTCGGCAAAGTCGGCGATGGTCGAGAAGCGCCCATCGGGGTTCTTCTCAAGGCAGCAGTGCACGACGGCAGCGAAGCCGGCAGGGAGCCCTTCGACAAGCTCCGCCATGGGCCGAGGCGTGTCGCGCAACACCATCGCGCACGTCTCGGGGGCCGTCGAAGCACAAAACGGCTGCTGCCCCGAGACCAGCTCGTAGAGCATCACCCCCATCGACCAGATGTCGGTCCGCACGTCCACATCGCGAGCCGAACGAACCTGCTCGGGCGACATGTACGCGGGAGAGCCGAAGGTGACACTCGGCTGGGTCACGTCCGGGGGCTTGTCCTCCCCGCTCGACGCCCCTGCCTTCGCCACACCGAAGTCGAGCACCTTCACGACCGGCGCCCCGTCGGGCCTGCGCGTGAGGAACAGGTTGTCCGGCTTGATGTCCCGATGGACGATCCCGTAGGCGTGGGCCTCGGCGATGGCTTCGCAGGCCTGCAACAGCAGATCGACCGCGTCCGCCACGGGCAGCGGTCCGCGCTGCCGAAGCACCATCCCGAGATCGGCGCCCCGCAGGTACTCCATCACCAGGTACGGCAGTCCCGTGGCGAGCGTCCCCACGTCGAGTACCCGCGCCACGTGCTCGGTCGACAGTCGTGCGGCAGCGCGAGCCTCCCGGAGGAACCGGATGACCACCTCGCCCGAAGCGATGGCGGCTGGCTTGAGGATCTTCAGGGCCACGCGCCGCTCGAGCTGCAGGTGACGCGCAGCCACGACGATGGCCATTCCGCCTTCGCCGATGAGCCCCTCCACGACGTACTTCCCGTCGATGACGTCGCCCTGACGGACAATGTCCTCGGTCGGAGCGTCGGGGGTGGGAGCGTCGGACGACATCATTCCGCCGGAGCAATCAGCGCAGGCCGGACAGCCGGCCGGTGTGGGGCCCCTCGGCACGGGCCTTGGGGGGCGTGAG
>JAKLDZ010000312.1 GCA_022703255.1 Myxococcota bacterium
TGGACGGGGCAGGACTGGACGCCGGGTTGCGGCCGACCGGCGGCGCATCCGAACTCGCGCTTCACGGCGCCGCTGTCGCAGTGTCCGACGGTCGACCCCGCGTTCGACGATCCTGCGGGCGTGCCGATCAGCGCGTTCATCTTCGGTGGGCGTCTGTCGAAGACGTTCCCGCTGGCGTACGAGGCGCGGGACTGGAAGCACGGCGTGTTCATGGCGGCGACGATGGGGTCGGAGGCGACGGCCGCGGCGTTCGGGCAGGCGGCGATCCGGCGCGACCCGTTCGCGATGCTTCCCTTCGCCGGCTACAACATGGCGGACTACTGGGGCCACTGGTTGAGCTGGGAGCAGCGCAACGTGAAGCTCCCGAAGATCTTCCGCGTGAACTGGTTCCGCAAGGGCGCCGACGGCAAGTTCGCCTGGCCGGGATATGGGCAGAACATGCGCGTGATCGAGTGGATCGTCGGGCGCGTTCGCGGCACCGCGGGCGGCGTGGCCGGCCCGATGGGATGGATGCCGCGATACGCGGATCTCAACTGGGCCGGTCTGGACTACGGCGTGGATCGTTTCGCGTCGATCATGAACATCGCGCGCGACGGCCTGGTGGCCGAAGCAGCGGAGATCAAGACGTTCTTCACGAAGTTCGGTGATCGGTTGCCGGCCGCTCTCGAGACCGAGCGGCAGAACCTCGAGCGTCAGGCCGCCGACATGCCCGAGGTGTGGAAGATCAGCTGAGCCTCTCCGCCTGCTGCTGCTACAGCTTCCTGCAGAACCTCTCGATCCGATCCAGCCCCTTGCTCACGTTCTCCAAGCTCGTCGCGTAGCTGATGCGGATGTACGCGTCGGCTCCGAAGGCGATGCCGGGCACGGCCGCGACCCGCTCCTCCTCGAGGAGACGCGCGCAGAACGTCGAGGAATCGAGCCCGGTCTTGGAGATGTTCGGGAACAGGTAGAAAGCGCCTTCGGGACGCGCGCAGGTGAGCCTGGGGATGGCGTTGAGACGCTCCCATGCGAGGAGTCGTCGGCGGTTGAACTCGGCGAGGCGCGGGGCGAGGTGGTCCTGGGGACCGGTGAGCGCGACGACTGCGCCCTTCTGGGCGAAGCTGGTGGTGTTGGAGGTGCTGTGGCTCTGGATGGCGCTGATGGCCCGGGCGATGGGCGCGGGGGCCGCGGACCAGCCGAGCCTCCAGCCCGTCATGCTCCAGCCCTTGGCGAAGCCGTGGACGATGATCGTGTGCTGCTCGTGCGCCGGGCTGAACGACGCAACGCTTGCGTGGACCGCGCCGTCGTAGACCAGGTGCTCGTAGATCTCGTCGCTGAGGATCAGCACGCCCTTCTCAACGCACACGTCGCCCAGGGCGCGAAGCTCGTCGGGCGTGTACACCGCGCCGGTCGGGTTCGAGGGCGAGTTGAGGATGAACAGGCGCGTGTTGGGCGTGATGGCCGCGCGGAGCCGGTCCGGCGTCAGCTTGAAACCTGTCTCGTCGGTGGTCTCGAGGATGACCGGTGTCGCACCGGCCAGCTTGACCATTTCGGGGTACGACAGCCAGTACGGCGACGGGATGATCACCTCGTCGCCCTGCTGGCACAGCGCGAGGACCACGTTGAAGCAGGCGTGCTTGCCCCCGCACGAGACGGTGATTTGGGTCGGATCGTACGCGACCTTCTGCTCGCGGAGCATCTTGTCCGCGATTGCCTTGCGGAGCTCGAGGATCCCGCTCGCTGCGGTGTAGCGCGTGAATCCGTCCTCGAGAGCCTTCACCGCGGCCGCGACGATGTGCGGAGGCGTCGGGAAGTCGGGCTCGCCGACGCCGAAGCCGACGACGTCCTCGCCGGCAGCGGCGAGCTGCTTGGCGCGCGTGTCGATGGTGAGGGTGAGTGAGGGGGAGAGCGTGGCGGCGCGGCGGCTGAGGCGGTAGTCCATGGCGCGAGTTTCGCCCCCTCGACACAGAAGGCAAGAGCGAATGGGGAGGGCGGTGCCGCGGAGAGGAACGAAGTCCTTCGTGGGGCGAAGCGCGCCGGGCGGGTGTGGCTTGACGGACCTGCGCGTTGTGCTGGGATGGCCCCGATGAAGCTCGCAACCTTGCGCGTCCCCGGAACCGATCAGACCCATGCCGCCATCGTCCTCGGGGACACGTTCCGGGAGCTTGCGCCCTTCGAGGATGTCGGCGCATTCCTCGCCGCGGAGCCATCGGCACGGGCGGCTTCGCTGGAGGCTGCGCGGGCCGCGCGCGCCGTGACCCGAGACGAGGCCCGGTTCGCGCCCCTCGTGAGGAGGCCCTCCAAGGTGTTCTGCATCGGGCTCAACTATCGGAGTCACATCGCGGAGACGGGGCACAAGGAGCCCGAGTACCCGACGATCTTCACCAAGTTCGCCGATTCCCTCACGGGGGCGCGCGACCCGATCGAGGTGCCCCCCGAGGATCACCGCGTCGACTGGGAGGGCGAGCTGGCGATCGTCATCGGCGACGCTGGTCGAAGAATCGCGGAATGCGACGCGATCCGACACATCGCCGGATTCGCCGTGGCCAACGACGTTTCGATGCGAGGCTGGCAGGGGCGGACGTCGGAGTGGACGCAGGGCAAGTGCTGGGAGGCGGCGACTCCGGTAGGGCCGTTGCTCGTGACGCCCGACGAGTTCGACGAGGGGGCTCGGATCACGACTCGCGTGAACGGGAGGATCGTGCAGCAGGATTCGACCGCGGACCTGGTGTTCTCACCGGCGGCGTTGGTCGCGTACGTCTCGATCATGATCACGCTGCGTCCGGGCGACTTGATCCTGACGGGGACGCCCGCGGGGGTGGCGTTGGGGCGGAAGGACGCCGACGGACGGAGGCCGTGGTTGAAGGCAGGGGACGTACTGGAGACGGAGATCGAGGGGTTGGGGGCGCAGCGCAACGTGCTGGTGCGAAGCGAGGGTTGAGAGGCGGGAGGGCACGGGGCGACGAGGCGCTGACGAGGGGCGGCGCGGGGGCGATGGCCAGGGCTTCGAGGATTCCGCGTTGTCCCATTCCGAGCTGTGCAGCGCTCGTGCATCGGGGTGAGAGTCACCGGGGCGCGGGTGCGTGTCGTTTCGAAACGCGGTTGACGGCCCCCAAACGGCACCGCGGGGTGGCGTCCGGACCTGGAGTGGGGTATTCACCTGCGGCCTGCGGCAAAACGGCTCGACTGGGATCGCTTGTCGTCCTTCGGGAAGGTGCCGCGAGCGCTGCTGAAGCCCCGGGGGAATCGATAAGGTGACCGATGGGAAGTCTGAAATTCGGAGCGGAGCAGGCGGTTCGCAAGTGTCTCAGGGTTCGCGATGGCGAGCCGGTGGTGCTGATCACGGACCTGGAGTCGATCGAGATAGGTGACGCGCTGCTGTCGGTGGTTCGGGAGACGACGCGTCAGGTTTCGAGGTTCATCCTGGAGGACTTCGGTCCGCGCCCGATCGACGGGGAGAATCCGCTGGCGTTCCCTGCGGTGATCGGAGAGGCGCTGGCGCAGGCTTCGGTTTCGATCTACGCGGCATCGGGCAAGCGGGGAGAGCTGAAGTCCTTCCGCTCGCCCATGCTCAAGGCCATCGAGGCCAACAAGGCCCTGCGTCACGCGCACATGATCAACATCACCCGCGAGGTGATGGAGACCGGAATGTCGGCCGACTACGAGGTCATCCAGCAGCTGTCGGCGAAGGTCTACGAGATCGTCAAGAGCGCGCGTTCTGCGCACGTGACCTCCCCGCGCGGCACCGACCTGCACATCGAGCTGAACCCGGACTGGAAGTGGATCGTGTCCGACGGGCGGATCACGCCGGTGCAGTGGAAGAACCTGCCGGACGGCGAGGTGTTCACGTGCGCGCAGTCGGCGCGCGGGCGAGCGGTGATCGACGGCTGCCTCGGTGATCACTTCAGCTCGCTGGGCACGTGCGAGACGTTCCCGGTCACCCTCGAGATCGAGGACGGGATCACGAAGTCGTTGAAGTGCGAAGCGCGTCCGGAGCTCGAGCGGGAGCTGGTGGCGTACATTCACCAGGACGAGCATGCGAACCGGGTGGGCGAGTTCGCGATTGGGACGAACATCGGTCTCGACCGGATCATCGGCAACCTTCTGCAGGACGAGAAGTTCCCCGGCGTGCACATCGCGCTCGGGCACGGCTACCCGGAGAAGACTGGCTCGCCGTGGCACTCCGAAGCCCACATCGACCTGGTGATGCGGGAGGTCACGATCGAGATCGACGGCAACGCGATCATGCGCGACGGCAAGTTCCTGATCTGAGCTCAGGACCGCGAGGTCTTCTGCTCGAGCTTGTCGAGCAGCCCGTCTCCCACCCAGCGACCGATCGGAAGCGCTTCCCGGCAGTGCGGGCAGAGCCGGGCCTCCTTGCGGACCTGGGCGCGGCAGGTCGGGCACGTGTGCCTGCGGAGCTTCTCGAGCGAGCGGAACATCGCCCACATTCCGACCGATGCGCTGAACGCGACGAACACGAAGGCGAGGGCCACGGCAGGGGAGAGCACGACCGCGACGGTGAGGCCGAGGACGCCGCCCGCTTCGAGCCACGACAGCCACCTGCGCGGCGACACGATACCGGCGGAGATCGCAGCCAACGCCGTGTGCACGCGCATCCTCATGTTGTGAGTGAGCAACGCCAGGGCGCCGCCGATCGCCGCGACCGGCCAGCCGTCGAGGGGCAACCCGAAACGCTCGACCAGCAGCCACGCAACCACGATCCCTCCCGTCCCGTGCACCCCGTACTTCAGGATCGCAAGAAGCTGCTGCGCGTCGTCGTCACGCTCCAGCAACTCCTCCACGACCGTCGCCGCGAGCATCGCGCCCAGCCACGGGGTGGAGGTCAGGAACGAGACAGACGCGGGCATCTCCACGACGCCGGCGCGTCCGAGGCCCGCAACGACGAGCATGGCGAGGGCTGCCCGGGTTCCGGACGCGGTCCCGACGCCGAGGAACTTCGCGGCGATCTCGAAGGGGATCATCATGGCGTGCGCCTCATGCGAACAACCTCGCGGCGAGCGCCTGGGCAGCAACGATGGCGGCGACGGCAGCAGCAACCAGTCCGATCGCAGCCCCCACGAGCACCACCGCTGCCGAAGCGAGGATGCCGTACTCCCACCACGCCACCGGCAGACCGTCCTCGTCGCGATCGAGCTGCCAGCGCATGTAGCGCGCGTTGAGCCACGCAACGAGCAGGACTTCGCCCGAGGCGATGACGCCCTTGGCGATGGCGCCCGCGAACGGCACGAGCGTGAGCAGCTCGTTGACGATGAGCGAAGCGGCGACGAGGGCGGAGGTGACGATGCGCGCGCTCCAGACCGCGACGCCGGCGCGTCGGGAGCTCATGATCTTCACGGCAGGGCTGACGATCTGCAGGCGCACGTAGGCGGTGGAGGCGGCGACGACGGCGGAGCTCACGACGGGAGTCCAGCCGATGACGATGTGGGCCAGCCCGATGACGGTGGCGAGCAGACCGATGCGGACGTTGGCGCGGTGGGTGACGTAGTCCACGACGGTGGCGCGGTCGTGCTCCGTGATGGCCGTCGGCTCGTGGCACAGGGGACAGCCCTCGCCGCGCAGGACTGCCCCGCGTGGGAGCAGCTCGGCGCAGGCACGACAGCGGCCTCCCACCAGCAGCGCGAGCTCGTGGCGTGCGAGCCGGTCCGAGTCCACGGCGAGCGAGTGCGCGTACGCCTGCGCGGACGTCATAGGCATCGGAGCAGCGGGAACGTTGCCGGCCACGAACGCGATGGTAGCACGGTGCGCGTTGCCTGCGGCGCCGCGTGGAGACGGGATCCCAGCCTCCGACGCGCGCCCGGACTCTTACACCGCGTCGGTGGCCCGAGGCTTGTTCCTGTCTCGCGAGATCGCAGAGAGACGGGTGATGAGGCCGCGGCCGACCAGGAGCAGCATCTGCTCTTCGAGCTGCCTGGACCGATGGGGGTGACCGCCGAACGAGAAGTTGGTTCGAACGGCGGGGCCCTTGTGGAGTCTGGCGACGGCGGTGCAGCTCACGCGGACCACGTCGGGGCGTTTGACGACGGAGAACTCCGTGACGCGGACCGAAGCCTCGACGAGACCTCCCAACGGGTCGCCCCACTGGACCCGGCGAGCTTCCTTGGCGAGCACCTTCCGGAGGTGCAGCTCGCGTGCGCGCTGCCGATCGCTCTCCGGCAGGGCGACCTCGGTCCACACGACCTTGACGCGGGGGCGTGCGTCGGCTCTCGAGGCGACCGTCGCGGCCACGCCCGAGGCAGCGACCGCGAGGCACCCGAAGAAGCTGCGACGGGACAGCGCTTCCATGCTGCGAGGGTAGGACGACCGGAGTGGTGCGGCCAAGTTCGGGAGGGGATACGAGCGCATGGGGTTCAGGGCAGAACGCGGGATCTGCGCACACCGAATCGTGGCATGGTGCGCGGATGGCGCCCGACTCGATCCACGGCACCGATACCGGCTTTCGCGCGCGAAGGCTCGCTTCGGTCTGCGGCCTGCTCGCTTCCATCTGCGCAACGTGCGTCTGCGCGAGCTCAACCTCGCATGGAGCGCCATCCACCAGACACAAGCCCCGTGCCGCGTCGATCGCCGACAAGACGCGCGACGTGTTCGTCGCGCCTGCCGGGCGCTGGGTCGCAGCCACGCCCGACCGCATGCTCGACCTCGCCGCTGCGCACGTCGAGCGCGGGGGAGCGGAAGGGCTCGCGGGTGCCGCGGTCGTGGCGATGCTGGTGCCCCGCGTGCCGTTGACGCGAGCCAGCGAGCTGCTGTCGAAGCTCCGCGCGCCTTCGGATTCCCGTCTCCAGGACGAGGTGCGATGGATGGCCGCGGCCCTGGCGACGAAACGCGCAGCCAAGGCGCCTGCGGGACTGATCCGAGCCTGGTCGATCGTCGGACCGTTCGAGGACACGGGCGATGGTCTGCGGCGGAGGGAAGGCCCGGAAGAAGGTTCGTTTGCCGACACATCGCGCACGTTCGATCGCGGCGCGTACCAGGTGCGTTGGCGCCCCGTCCCCGCGGCACTCTCGACCGCCGCGGGGATCCCCCTCGACGTCATGATCTCCCCGCGCCAGGAGAGCTGCTCGTATCTCGCGTCGCGATTCGAGTCGGCTTCGCCTGAAACGTTCGTCGTGCACGCGGCGTCGAGCGGTTCCATTCGCCTGATGGTGGACGGGGAGGACGGCGTCGAAGACGAGGAGATCCA
>JAKLDZ010000313.1 GCA_022703255.1 Myxococcota bacterium
ACGCGTGCGGGGTGGGGAGCTGGAGAACAATCCGTGGTAAATCCTCCTGACAGGAAGCCTCCGTGGCTCAAGGTGATGGCGCCGGGGGGCGAGAGCTACACGCGGCTCAAGAGCACGCTGCGTCAGCGTGAGCTGCACACGGTCTGCGAAGAAGCCCGCTGCCCCAACGTCGGCGAGTGTTGGCGCGAGGGGACCGCGACCGTGATGATCCTGGGCGACACCTGCACGCGCGGATGTCGGTTCTGTGCAGTGAAGACCGGCAAGCCCGGGGGCGTAGTGGACGTCTCCGAGCCGGAGAACGTCGCTCGCGCGGTCGCGGAGATCGGGCTGCGCTATGTCGTGCTCACGATGGTCAACCGCGACGATCTCGCGGACGGCGGCGCCGGTCACGTCGCCGAGACGATCCGTCGGCTGCACGCGCTCAACCCGAGCTTGCTCGTCGAGGCGCTCGTGGGGGACTTCCTCGGGCGAGAGGCGGACCTTCGGACGATCCTCGATGCCCGTCCCGATGTCTTCGCGCACAACGTCGAGGTCGTGCCGCGCGTGACGCGGCTCGTGCGGGATGTCCGCTGCTCGTACGAGCAATCGCTCGAAGTGCTTCGGAAGGCGAAGCAATTGGCGCCGGAGAGGCTGACCAAGTCGAGTCTGATGGTGGGCGCTGGGGAGACCGACGAGGAAGTGACGCAGGTGTTGAAGGACCTGCGAGAGGCGCAGGTGGATGTCGTCACGCTCGGGCAGTACTTGCGTCCGACGGGCAAGCACCTTCCCGTGGATCGGTACGTGGAGCCGTCGCAGTTCGAGCAGTGGCGCGATCAGGCGATGCAGATGGGCTTCAAGTTCGCCGCGAGCGGACCGTTGGTGAGGTCGAGCTATCGTGCGGCGGAGGTCTTCGTGCGAGCGATGTTGCGACCCGGGGAAGCGACGCCCTCGGCGACGTGAGGGGATCAGCTCCCGAGGCAGCCCAGCGAGATGGACACCTTGGCGTTGGGATCCGCCTTCATGGTGGAGCAGGTGGCCGGGCACAGAAGCAGCTTGGAGGGGTCTGCGTTGACGTCGTAGAACCAGCCGCCGTTGGGGCCGCAAAGGTTGGCGTTGTCGACGCGGGGGACTGGGGAGCTGGCGCCGCCGGACACGTACTCCATGGTGACCTGATCGGGATTGACGATGCCGGCGTCGGGCTGGGGCATGGGGAACTCGCACGGGATGGCGGTGCCCTGGATGGCCTTGAGGGCGTTGAGCAAGGCGAGGTTTCCGCCTGTGGCGTTGTAGGCCTGGGTGGTGCCGCCCTGCACGGCGATCTGGGTCATCACGTCGGAGGCGTCGGCGGCGACATAGATGGCGAAGGTTCGCACGGAGGGTTGGCCGTTGAAGAACGATGCGGCGATTTGTCCGATGCCAGTGGCGTCTTCGACCGGGCAGGTACCGTTGCAGCAGGGGGCGCCATCGGAGACCATGACGGCGACGACGACGTGGTCGGGGAGCAGGAGCTGGCGTGCTCTGGCTCCCTTGAGCACGCCGTTGAGTGCTTCCTGGGTGGGGGTATTGCCGGCGGGGACGATGGTGGCGTAGGCGGCATCGAGCGCGGCGGCGTGGGCCGGGAGCACGCCCCAATCGACGAAGGGCGAGACGTAGGCCTGGCCGGAGCACTGCAGGTCCATCGCGGTGAAGTCGTCTTTGAGGGGGAAGTACTGGAGCGCGACGCTGATGCCGGTGGAGCCCTGGGCGCTGAAGAACTCCGACAGTGCGAGGCCCTGCTGGATCCAGGGGTTGCCCTTCATGCTGCCGGAGCGGTCGATCATGAAGTACATGTCGAGAGGCTGGAGGCTCGCCTCGACCTTGGAGCTGGCGCAGGCTTCGGCGGCCGCGTCGGTGTTGGGGGCGTCGTAGCCGAAGTCCACGTCCGGGGCCGAGTCGGTGCCTGCGTCGGCTTCGCCGCCGTTCCCGCCGGATGCTGGAGCGCCCGCGGCACCTCCTTGGGGGGAGCCGGCGACGCCGGCAGCGCCACCGGCAGAGGCGTCCACTCCGCTGCCTGCTTGTCCGGAAGAGCCACCCTGTCCAGCGGCGCCTGCATGTCCTCCGGTGTTCGACGCGGTGTCGGCGGACACGTCGGGGGCGGAGGCGTCATTCGTGGCAGGAGGCACGAAGTCGGAGTCGGAAGACGCGCCGCTGCAACCCAACCCGAGAGAGAGCAGCGCGGGAGCGAATCCGAACACCGTCGCGACGGAGCGCTTCATACCCATGAGTGTCGCAGCCGGGGTGATCTCGCGCAAGGCGGTGGTCGTTTGGGGGGGGGCCTCGCGACGGGAGTCGTGGTACGTTCAGTCAGGTCTTCCGTTGGTTCGTGCGACAGCGAACCCCGACATGCCGCTCAAGGAGGCACATCGTGAGGACTTCTGCGAAGCTTGCCGTTACTTTTTCCGGACTGATGATGTTGGGGTTCTTCTTCGCTTGCGGGTCGAGCGACGAGGAAGCCGGGCCGAGCGGCGGATGGACGAACAACGGCGGGTCGGCCGGTGCGGCTGGAACGGCGATGGACGGCGGTGGGGCAGGAGGTTCGAAGGCGGGCGCTGCAGGCAGCTCGGGCGGTCTGATCAACGTCGACAGCAGCCCGAACGACTCGGCCTCCCTGCCGGATGCCTGCGCCGCCACGAAGATCGAGGCGTCGATCAAGCCCGCGAACATCCTGTTCCTGATCGACCGCACGGGCTCGATGAACTGCAACCCGCCTCCCACGCAGACGACAGCGGAGTGCGACGTGTCTCCGAAGGCGAAGGATCCGTCACAGGATTCGAAGTGGAAGATCACGCGCGACGCCTTCATCGCTGCGTTGTCGGACTTGAAGGCCACCACGCCAGTGCCGTCGGTGGGCATGGCCCTGTTCAACTCCGATGACTACTGCGGGGCTCCGACGCAGCCCAACGTCGACGTGTCCGTGCTCGAGGACACGCAGCTCAACACCTTCGTGCTCACGCTCAACGCGGTGATTCCGAAGGGGGACACCCCGATCGTCGGGACGACGATGGGGGCGTTCCAGTTCATGGCGACGCACTCGTACGTGGGCAACAAGTTCGTGGTCATCCTGACGGACGGCAAGGAGACGTGTGACGTCGCGAACAAGGACTTCCTGGTGACGAAGGCGGAGGAAGCCACGTGGGTGGGGATCCGCACGTTCGTGCTTGGCGCGCCGGGCAGCGAAGGGGAGCGCGCGTTCCTGTCGCGCATCGCATTTGCTGGCGGGACGGCGTCCTCTGCGACGTGTGATCACACCAACGCGGATCCGACGGTGGGCGATTGCCACATCGACATGACGAAGCCGAACACGGTATTCAAGGACGAGCTCAAGGCGGCGCTGGAGAAGGTGAGCGGTGCGGCGCTGAGCTGCGAGATCGACGTGCCGGCGGACGACGGTGGCAAGGCGGACCCGAACAAGGTGAACGTCAAGTACGAGTCGGGCACCGGCACGACCACGACCATCCCGAAGGACGAAGCCCACCCGTGCGACGCGACCAACCAGGGGTGGCAGTACACCGACAGCACGAAGACGAAGATCGTGGTGTGTGGCGCGACCTGCGACACGATCAAGGCCGACCCCAAGGGATCCCTCTCGGTGGAGCTCGGCTGCGACACCGTCATCCCGAAGTAGCCCGTCACCGTTGCCCTCCGTCCCGGATCCGGCTAGAGCGCGGGTGACACGCTCACCGGAGTCCGTTGATGCCCATCGACAAGAACTTCCTCTCGCAGGTCGCGATTCGCGTCGCCCAGCCCTCGAACGACGCCCCCTCTGGCGTCGCGGCGTCGATCCTGACCGTTGCGGCAGGTTCCTACGGCTTCCGTTCTGCCCCCCAGGACGAGATCACCATGCCTACGGGCTTCGACCCGTCGGCCGCTGCGCTCTTCGAGTCGATCGTCGAGACCGCCTATCTGGTGGCCACGGCGGACGGGGTCTTCGACGAAGCGGAGCGCAAGGCGTTCCAGGATGTCGTGCTGGAAGCGTGCCGGGGGACGGTGAACCCGGACCAGCTCGAAGCGCTGTTGGCCGATCTTGCGGATCAAGTCGAGGAGGACGGGATCGATCAGCGCGTCGCGATGGTGGCCCGCACGATCCAGCGTCCCGAGCACCAGCGGGAGGTGCTTCGGATCGCCGCGTTGCTCGCGTTGGTGTCGGGGACGGTGACGGACGCGGAGCGGCACGTCATCGACAAGCTCGTGGCGGCCTTCGGGCTCGACGGTGGGGTCAGCGAGACGGTGTTGGCGGAGGCAGCCCGGATCCTCACCGACGCAGCGCCCAAGTCGTGATCGGAGGGGGCAGGGGAGACAGCCTCCGGTCCCCGCAGCGGCTGTCGATCCATGCCGGTCTCATCCGGTGCGCGGGGGTTGCGCCCGCGTCGTTCGAGCCCCACGCAGAATCATCTTTTCGGCCCGCACTGCGGTGCGGGGCAGACTCCACGGGAAACCCTTCGTGACGAGAAGCGCCATGACTGCACAGGGAACATCCAGCGATTCCGACGACGTATTGCGGATCCTTCGGCCCGACGGGACGATCGAGCCGGGGCGGGCGCCAGGGCTGACGGTGGCCGAGGTGGTCGAGCTGTACCGGGCGATGGTTCGTACGCGCATGCTCGACGAGCGTCTGGTGATGTTGCAGCGGCAGGGGCGCATCGGATTCCACATTGGCTCGTTGGGGGAAGAGGCGACGGTGCTCGGCACTGCGTGGGTGATGCGGCCGCAGGACTTCATCTTCCCGTGCTACCGGGAGTTCGGGGCGGCGTTGCTCCGCGGCATGACGCTGCAGAGCTACCTGGACAACATGTTCGGCAACGGACGCGACCTGGCGAAGGGGCGTCAGATGCCGGATCACATCACGGCCCGGGGGGCGCGTTTCGGCTCGGTCAGCTCGCCGATCGGCACGCAGATCACGCACGCGGTGGGCTACGCCTGGTCGTGCAAGCTGCAGCGTCAGGACGTGGTCACGCTGGTGTGGTTCGGCGATGGGGCGACGAGCTCGTCGGAGTTCCACAACGGGATGAACTTCGCCGGGGTGTACCAGGTACCGGCGCTGCTGGTGTGCAGGAACAACGGCTGGGCGATCAGCGTGCCCACGGGCGGACAGACCGCATCGGAGTCCATCGCGGAGAAGGGCCGGGCGTACGGAGTGCGATCGGTCCGGTGCGACGGCAACGACCTGTTTGCCGTGGTGGCGGCGGGGCGCGAGGCGGTGGCGCGGGCGAGTCGAGGCGAGGGGCCTACGTTCCTGGAGGCGTTGACGTATCGGATGTCGGGTCATTCGACGAGCGACGATCCGAACGCGTATCGGTTGGACGACGAGCTGGAGCCTTGGAAGAAGCGCGATCCGATCGCGCGGGTGCGGGCATGGCTGGTCGGGCAAGGGGCGTGGGACGACGGGTTGGACGCGGAGCTCGAGGGGAGCTTCGATGTCGAGGTCAAGGCGGCGATCGCGTCGGCGGAGGAAGCGGCGCGGCCGGAGCTCTCCACGCTTTTCGACGACGTCTACGCGCAGCTTCCGGCGCATCTTCGGGAGCAACGGGACCAGTTGCTGCGGGGACCGCGTCCCGCGGGCGACCACTGAGCTTCGACATGAGTAGGGTTCTCGAGTGATGAAGTCCCTCCCCACCCCCCATGGCTGCAGCGTCCCCGGCCCGGCGGTGTGCGTTGGCAGCGCGGAGGTTCAGGCATGGCACGGATGAACATGGTGCAGGCTGTCAACGACGGCCTGCGCGTCGAGATGAGACGTGACTCCCGGATCGTCGTGTTGGGCGAGGACGTCGCGAAGCTCGGCGGGGTTTTCCGCGTGACCCAGGGGCTCCAGAAGGAGTTCGGAGAGGACCGGGTGATCGACACGCCGCTGGCGGAGGGTGGGATCATCGGCGCGGCGGTGGGCATGGCCATGAACGGTCTGGTCCCGGTCCCCGAGATTCAGTTCTCGGACTTCATCTTCCCCGCCTACGACCAGATCGTCAGCGAGGTCGCGAAGCTCCGCTACCGCTCCGGCGGCGAGTTCTCCTCGAAGATGGTGATCCGCACTCCGGTTGGCGGAGGCATTCGCGGCGGCCACTACCACTCCCAGTCCCCCGAGTCGCTCTTCATCCACGTCGCGGGGCTGAAGGTCGTGTGCCCGTCGAATCCCCACGACGCCAAAGGGTTGCTGATCTCCTCCATCCGGGATCCGGATCCGGTGCTGTTCTTCGAGCCGAAGCGCATCTATCGAGCGGCGAAGGGTGAGGTGCCCGAGGGCGACTACGAGGTCCCGCTTTCGAGCGCGGCGGTGGTGCGAGAGGGCACGCAGGTCACGGTGATCGCGTGGGGGGCGATGCTCTACGAGGCGCTCGAGGCTGCCCGGCAGGCGGAGGCCGAGGGCGTTTCGGCAGAGGTCATCGACTTGCGCACGCTCTGGCCGATCGATCTCGACACCTTGTCGGCGAGTGTTCGCAAGACCGGGCGCCTGGTGGTGGTACACGAGGCTCCCAAGACGTGCGGGTTCGGGGCCGAGATCGTGTCCCTGATGTTGGAGCGGGCCTTCTGGCATCTCGCGGCGCCGCCGGTGCGCGTGACCGGCTTCGACACGCCGTTCCCGTACACGCTCGAGATGGAGTATCTCCCGCTAGCACACCGGATTCTTCCGGCGATCCTCGAAACGGCTCGCGTCTGAAAGGGCGCGACGGAGCCACGGTGGAGACGGCATGGCACGCTACGAGTTCAAGCTTCCGGACATCGGCGAAGGCGTCAGCGAGGGCGAGATCGTCGCCTGGGCCCCGGGCATCGCGGTGGGGGCAATGGTGCAGGCCGATCAGCCTCTGGTGGAGGTGATGACGGACAAGGCGACGGTGACGATCACGATCCCGAAGTCCGGGAGGATCGCGGAGCTGGGCGGTCAGGTCGGGCAGGTGATCAAGGTTGGCCGGATGCTTGCGGTGCTCGAGCTCGAGGAGGCGGGGACGGGGGTGCAGAAGTCTTCGGCTCCTGCGCCCAAGGCGGAGCCGGCTCCCGTGGTGGCTCCTGCGCCCAAGGCGGAGCCGGCTGCCAGCGCGGTCGGAGACATCCGGGAGGAGCTTCCCGGCCTCTCGCTCCCTCGCGCACCGACTCCGGTGGCCGCCCCCGGTGAGAAGCCTCTCGCGGCGCCCGCCACGCGGATGCTCGCCC
>JAKLDZ010000314.1 GCA_022703255.1 Myxococcota bacterium
TTCTCGCCGAAGCGTGCCAGTCGGGGGTGCATCGAGGGGGGCGCAGTTTAGATGGGATTGCCCGGATGGGGAACAAGAGATCAAGAGCGTGCTACACCCTCGCCATGGCATCCTCCCGCGCTCCCGGCGACGGCGCCGACCGCCCCGCTCATCACAGCTCCCATGGAGGCTACGTCTACGTCGCGCGCTCGCGACGCTCCGGCGGCCTCTCTCTCGGCGTCGATCTCACCCCGCACGGCCACTGCTCCTTCTCGTGCATCTACTGCCAGGCCTCGCACCCCTGCGGGGCCCAGCCCGACCTGCGCGTCGACCTCGACCGGCTCCGCGACGATCTCCTCGCACAGCTCGAGTCCCCCCACGCCACCGAGCTGCGCGACCTGGTGCTCGCCGGCTCCGGTGAGCCCAGCGGCGCCGTCGGCTTCCCCGAGGCCCTCGCCTTGATCGAGCAGGTCTGCCGCCGCTGCGGCTTCGACCGCCCGCGGCGCGTGTTCACCAACGGACGCCACCTGCGGTCCGATGCGGTATCCGCCGCGCTCGCCCGCTGTATCGATTCGGGTGGCGAAGCATGGTTCAAGCTCGACGGCGCCTCCGATGAGGTGCTCCGGGCGATCAACGGCCGGGAGATCGACGCACGCAGCCATCTTGCGGCGATCTGGGCGTTTGCCCGGGAGCGGGGCATCGGCATCCAGAGCATGCTTGTGCAGGGCGAGGGGCTGCCGGACGTCGACGGGGTCGTGGCGGGGATCATCGAGGAGATCGCGACGGCGGTAGCGTCGGGAGCGAAGGTGACGGCGGTGCACCTGCTGACGCTGGCCCGGAGGCCTTCGGACGAGGACCAGGCGGCGCGTCTGCGGGCGATACCGGCCCAGCGACTGGAGGAATTCGCCTCGATGCTGCGAACGCGTACGCGCTTGCCGGTATCCGTGTACGGGGCAACCTGACCTTCCCCCCCGGGGGGCTCTCACCGCCGTTGTCGGTTCGGCGTCTCCGGTTCGGGACGGTCGAATCGCTATTGCAGCGCGGAGGCGGTTTCGAGCAAAGTGTGCGCATGTTCAAGGACGAAGAAGACCTGCTGCGCCGCATTCGGGACCCGCGGATCAAGATGGTTGATCTGCGCTTCTGCAACCTGTTCGGGGGCTGGCACCACCTGACGCTGCCGGCTTCGCGAGTCGACGAGCACATGCTCAAGCGCGGGGAGGCGTTCGACGGCTCCTCGGTGCCTGGGTACGCGAAGCTCGAGGCGGGAGACATGGCGCTCAAGCCCGACTGGTCCACGGCGTTCGAGGATCCGTTCTGCACGCTGCCGACGATCTCGGTGATCTGCAGCGTGGTGGAGGCGGACACGGGCAAGCCGTGCGCGCGCGACCCGCGGGGCATCTGCTTGAAGGCGGAGGAGTACCTGCGCACGACGGGCATCGGGACGCACAGTCTGTGGGGGCCGGAGCTCGAGTTCTACGTGTTCGACTCGGTAGATCACGGAGGCGAGACGAACTTCGCGCAGTACCGCATCGACTCGGAGGAGGCGGTGTGGAATGCCGGGCAGCCGGATCGCAAGCATCTGGGCTACACGATCCCGCGCGGCGGCGGCTACCACGCGTGCCCGCCGATGGATCGGCTCGCCGAGCTGCGCTCCGAGGCGGTGCAGATCCTCGAGCAGATCGGCGTGCCCGTGCGCTACCACCACCACGAGGTCGGCGGCCCCGGACAGTGCGAGATCGAGCCGATGATGGGACCCATCCTCAAGATGGGCGACGCCATCATGCTCATCAAGTACGTGGTCAAGATGGTGGCGGATCGTCACGGCAAGACCGCTACGTTCATGCCCAAACCTTTGTATGGCGAGGCAGGCAGCGGGCTGCACTTCCACCAGCACTTCTTCAAGGGCAAGGAGCCCGTCTGGTTCGACCCCAACGGCTACGCCGGGCTCTCGACGGTCGCGCAGGCCTACATCGCCGGCCTGCTCGACCACGGCAACTCCCTGCTCGGCATCACCAACCCCTCCACCAACAGCTTCAAGCGTCTCGTCCCCGGCTTCGAAGCCCCGGTCAATCTCTTCTACAGTCTCGGCAACCGCTCGGCCGCCATCCGCGTGCCCAAGTACGCCGTGGATCCCGATGAGAAGCGCATGGAGTTCCGTCCCCCGGACGCCACCTGCAACGGCTACCTCGCGATGGCCGCCATGCTGATGGCCGGCATCGACGGCATCCAGCGCAGGCTCGACCCGAAGCCGATGGGCTACGGACCGATCGACGAGAACATCTTCAAGTGGACCGACGAGCAGCGCGCGACGATCAAGCCGTTGCCCGACTCGCTGATGTCGGCGCTGCGGGCGCTGGCAGCGGACCACGACTACCTGCTGGCGGGCGACGTGTTCCCGAAGGATCTGATCGACGTGTGGCTGGCGCGCAAGATGGCGGAAGCTCGCGTGATCCAGTCGCGCCCCCATCCGCACGAGTTCACCCTGTACTACTCGGTCTGAGACCGGCTCCCCTCCCCCCTTGCTGCTCATTATCCGGTTGGCCGGACGGCCATCCTGCTGCACCATGCCGCGCATGAATGTCGGCCGCACGCCCCTGCTCGTGACCTGCGCCTGGATCGCCGTCGCGATCGCCGCCGGCAGTTGCCGCTCGCGCGACGCGACCGACGCCGATGCAGCCTCGAGCGCATCCGCTTCGGCCTCCGAGCAGCCCGCTGCCTCCGTCTCCGCTTCCGCTTCCGCCAGCTCCACCGTTCCGTCGGTGCCCCTCGAGCTGCAGCGCTTCACGTTCACCTCGAAGGTGCGCAACAAGGAGCCCGCCGACACGCTCGAGAAAGCGGAGTCGGGGCAGCGCGTCTGGGCCCACTTCGCCATCCGCAACCGGTCCGGCGAGACCCGCAAGATCGCCGTCGCCTTCTCGGTCAACGGCGAGAAGCGAACCTCCCTCGACCTCAAGATCGAGCCCTCTTGGTCCTTCCGCACGTGGGGCTACGTCACCCTGCGCAAGACCGACACCGAAGGGGAGCTCACCGTGGAGGCGCTCGATGATCAGGGCGTTCCGCTGGCCTCGGGCAAGCTCCCGATCGTCCCGAAGGCGTCCAAGAAGAAGCGCTGAGCTCACTCCTCCACGAGGCGCAGGCCCACGGGGAGTCCCTCGCCGTAGAACGCATTGCGCTCCGCTTCCTCGACCTGCACGACCTCGCGAACGGCCCGGATCCACTCGGGATCGGCGTTGCTCGCCACGAGCCGCCGCTCCACCTCTCTTCGCACGTTCTCGGACAGGTCGCGCGCGCGATCGCCGGTCAGTCGCGCCATCTGCACCGCGGCGTGGGAGGCGGTGGGAAGCTGGTCCCACTTCTCGCGAAGCAGGTGATCGACCCATTGCTCCACGGTGCGCGGGCTGACGACGTGATGGGCGCTCGCATAGGCGGGGACTCTGGCGCCGAGCTTGCCCAGGGCGGCCCACAAGCGAGGATCGCGGTTGGTCCACGTGCGCTCCAGCACCCAGCCGCCGAGCTGGGCGCGGCGCTGCGCCGGGACCCTCTCGAGCACCGCCATCATCTCGAGCAGATCGTCGAGCGCCTCGGCCTTCATCCGCTTGGGCTTGCGCGTCGTGCGGCTCGGCGGCGCCATGAGCGGATCCACGGCATCGCGGATCCGGGTCTGCTCCGCCTCACCGAGCCCGGCCGCCACACGTCTCCAGGTGACCCAGAAGTGCAGCCATCCGCGCACCTCTCCCGGAAACGCGAGGGCGTCCTCGAAGAGCGCGAACAGCCTCTTCACCCGCGCGGGATCCTGCGGATCCCCGAAGCCGGGTCGCAGGCAGTACCCCGCGAGCTGCCAGAACAAGCGCTCGTGATCGAGGGAGCGCCGACGCGCCGCGTGCCCCGGCATCAGGGTGTCGAACAGCGCGCGCGCGAGCTGCAGCGTCCAGTCGCCGCGCGGTCCGAGGATCCGCTCGAGCTCGCGCTGCAGGTCCTTCACCTCTCGCGGAGCGACGTCGCCCCTGCCCTTGCCGAAGACCCGCTCGATGGCCTCGCGGGCTTCCTCGAAACGCTTGCCCTTGAGGGGATCGCGCGCCGACACGGGCGGCACCGAAGCGGATGCGGCGCCGTCGGTCCGCACGGTCTCGCGGAGCTGGAAGGCGAGGCGGAAGCGGCGGCGCGGGTCCGCGAGCTCCACGCACGCGAGCTCCAGCGTCCCGATCGCGGTGAGCTCGCCCTCGATCCCGACGCGCAGCTCCTGCGTCTTCCCCGGCTGGATCACCTCGGCGCCGAGGGTGGCGGCCATCGGAGGGAGCTGCACGAAGCTCTCGTCATCGAGCTCTACCAGCTCCCCCGCCGCGTGCGTCGCGTCGTCCGACGCGTACAGCTCGAAGCGCACCGGGCGCCCCAACACCAGCCCGAAGGTGCGTCCGGATGCTTCGTGATGCGAACCTTCCTTGGCGCCTCTCGGAACCACGCACACGGCCTGCGCAGGACCACCCTCCGCCGCGCGCCCCAGCCCCACGTAGTAGCCCCGCGCCGCTCCCGCATCGATCCGCTCGCCCAAGCCGTGCAGCGCGAGCCCGAAGGCCACCGCTCCCCGCGCCACCGCCAGATCCGGATCGGCGTGCGGCAGGATCCGCGATGCCCCGTCGCCCCACGCGCCAACCGCGCTGGCGAGACGCTCGGCGATGCTGCGCGCGCGAAACACCCCGCCGTTGAGCAGCAACGCGTGGGGGCTCCTCACCTCTCCTGCATGTCGCGCGAAGAACCAGGCCACGTGCCGGGTCAGCGCCGGGTCCTGCTCGTACGGCAGCCCGAAGCCGACGAGCGCGCTGCGCACCCGCCGCGGTCGCGACTCCCGCGTCGCCTCCGGGAAGAAGCCGTCGAGCACGATGCGGATCGCCTCCTGCTGCTCGATCCGCGTGCTGAGCGTGTTGCCCACCAGCCGCGAGCCTCCGCCGGCGACGGCGACCGTCACGTGATCGGGCGCTCCCTGACCCGCGAGCAGCTGCTCCTTGGCGCTCCGGCACGCGAGCACGAGCTGTCCGAAGCGGGCTGGATCCAAGCGCCCTGGAGGCTCCACCATGCGCGCTTCGCACGCGTGTGCGAGGGCCAGGTCCATGTTGTCGCCGCCCAACAGCAGGTGCTGCCCCACGGCCACGCGGGTGATCTCCACGGGTCGCGAGTCCTGCCCGCGGCTCACGCGCATCAACGACAGATCCGTCGTGCCGCCACCGACGTCGCACACGAGCACCAGCGCCCCCTGCCCGCCCGCCGTGTCGATCAGCTCCTGCATCCCGGCGGACCCGACCTGCGTGAGGTAGTCGTAGAACGCCGCCTGCGGCTCCTCGAGCAGACGCACCCGCAGTCCTGCGAGTCGCGCCGCCTCGAGGGTCAGCTCCCGCGCCGCCTCGTCAAACGACGCCGGGACCGTCAGCACGACCTCCTGCTCGTGCAACGGATGGCCGACAAACGCCGCATCCCACGCGCGACGCACGTGCAGCAGGATCCGTGCGCTCGCCTCGACCGGCGAAAGCCTCGGCATCGCTTCGTCGTCTTCGCCCGCGCCCCACGGCAGGATCGGAGCGAGCCGATCCACTCCCGCGTGGCACAGCCAGCTCTTCGCCGAAGAGACCAGGCGGCCCGGGACCTCGGTACCGCGACGCCGTGCGTGGCGTCCGACGACCCACGGCGCGTCCTGCCAGAGATCCGCGGCCTGCTCGTTGGCGACCGGTGCGTAGAGAACCGAGTCGAGCAGGTCCATCGGCTCCAGCTCCGACGGCGACGTGAGCTGGGGGATCCGGAAGACCTGTGGGACCGCCCCGCTGCCCGGCTCGGCCCAGGCCACGACGGTGTGCGTGGTTCCCAGGTCGATCCCGACGATGCGACGGCGTCCGCCAGTCACCTCAATCCTCCGATCGGACGCTGAGCTGGACCTTCCACTTCTCGTCGGGCTGCTGCGGCGCGGTGGGCACGGCTTCCAGCTCGAGGGTGCCCACGGCGGTCACCGAGGCGCGCAGGCGGACCGGGACGATGTCGCCCTCGCGGCGTCCCTGGGCAGGGAGCGTCATCTCGATCGGCGCGAGTTCCTCGAGCTCGTCGGGAGACCAGTCCTGTAGTTCGTCCCCCGAAGCATCCTGACGTCGCACGGTGGAGCCGAAGAATCGGAAGCGCACGGGCTCTCCCACGACGGCGCCGAACTCCTGCTCCGGGAGCGAGGACTCGGTTCCCTCCTCCATGCCGAAGGGGGCAAGGCACAGGGCCACGATGGGAGGCTCCACACCGGGCACGGCCGGAGCCGGACTCTCGATCCCCACGTAGTAGGCGCGCGCGGTGCCTCCGCGAATGCGAAGCCCGCGCCCCCGCCGCGCAAGACCGTACGAGGCCGCTCCGCGCGATACCGACTGGTCCAGGTCGGTCCCGCCCAGCACCCGCACCCGTGGCGCGCCGTCCGCCTCGAGCCACCCGTCCAGGATCCGCACGAGCCGCTCCCGAAGCGCGTCGCTCTTCATCACGCCGCCGTTGAACAGCACCGCCGTCGGGTGCAACAACGTCCCCCCGCGCTCCCCCTCCGCCGGCCGGGCGAATCCCTCGATGCGCGACAGCGCTCCGGCCTGTCGTCCCAGGAAGGCAGCCAGATGCCGCGTGATGCCCGCATCGCTCGCGTAGGGGAGCCCGAGCTGTGTGAGCGCCGCACGCGCGCGCGTCGCCGGACGCGCCGACGCCTCCACCTCCGGGAAGAACCCGTCGAGCAACGTGCGCGACACCTCCTCGCGCGTGAGCTCGGTCCGCAGCGTCGAGCCCAGCAGCTTCGACCCCTTGCCCGCGATCGCGATCGGCGCCGCAGCCATCGACGGATCGCTCAGCAACGCCTCCTTCGCCGCGCGACACGCGTGCGTCAGCGCGTTCATCTGCCACCGATCGAGCTGCTTGCCCTCTTCGGTCAGCTTGCCCTTCACCACGTGGGCCAGGGCCAGATCCATGTTGTCGCCGCCCAGCATCAAATGCTCGCCCACGGCCGTGCGCGTCAGCACCGGCAGGCCGCCTTGGGCGCCCGGTTCCACGCGGATCAGCGCCAGGTCGGTGGTGCCGCCGCCC
>JAKLDZ010000315.1 GCA_022703255.1 Myxococcota bacterium
CGCCGATCTCGCTCAACGGCCTTGCGGTGCTGCTGGTGAACGCCAGCAAGTCGGAGGTGTACGGGAGTTCGCCGATCGCGTTGAGCGGGACGTTGAACCCGGGGGCGTACCTGCTGCTGCACAGCACGGTGTTCACGCCTCCGAGCGGCTGCGCGCTCACGGTGAGTCTGGGGACCGCGCAGAACGCATTGCAGAACGGCGCGCCGGACGCGGTCGTGGTCATCCGCGTAGCGGACAACACGGTGATCGACGCCATGAGCTACGAGGGGACGACGACGGCGATCACGTACAGCGGAGCGTCGGTCGCGTGCACCGAGGGCACCGGAGTACCGGCGACCGAGTCCGACCTCGACGAGCTCGGTTCCGTGTCACGCCTGCCGAACGGCACGGACACGAACGACAACAGCGCGGACTTCAAGTTCACGACGACGCCGACGCCGTGCAAGGCGAACGTGCCGTAGGTCTCACTCCCCTCCCCCTCTCTTTCCCCAACGCGATCATCCCGAAAGGCGCCCGGAAGGGGCGCAGCCGCACAGATCCGTGGAGCGTCGGCGGAACACCTAGTATCCTGGGGAGTTCGAGCACACTCCGTGCGTACTACGCAGGAGTCCCAAGGAGGTACGAGCATGCGATGGTCGATGGTGCGCGGCGGGCTTGTGGCGGGTGCGGTACTCACGGGCGCGTGGATCGCAGGATGCGGTTCGGGGGACTCGGAGACGTCGGAGACGCCGGGCACCGGCGGGCAGACGCAGGAGGACGCAGCGGCGGGGAGCGGCGGGTCCTCGGGCACCTCCGGGAGCGGAGGAGCAGCCGGCACTGCCGGAGCAGCGGGGTCAGCGGGCACCGCGGGAGTCGCCGGAGCGGCGGGCAACGCCGGAGCGGCTGGGACTGCTGGGACAGCGGGCAACGCGGGCGAAGCCGGTGCAGCGGGAACCGCGGGCGGCGCTGGGACAGCGGGCAGCGCGGGTGACGCGGGCTCCGCGGGCAGTGCCGGGGGCAGCACGTGCGTGGACAAGTGCACCGAGAACAACTCCCAGTGCGTGGGGGCACAGGTGCAGACGTGCGAGAAGCAGAGCAACGGCTGCACGGAGTGGGCGGCGCCGGAGGACTGCGCGAACCAGAAGGCGTGCAACGCGGGCAAGTGTCCGACGTGCACAGACGCATGCACGTACGGCAACACGCAGTGCGCGGGGGCTCAGATCCAGCAGTGCGTGACGGGGACCGACGGCTGCACGGTGTGGGGGACGGCGACGGACTGCCCGTTCGGGAAGGCGTGCACGGGCGGCACGTGTCCGCAGTGCGTGGACAAGTGCGTGGTGAACACGACGCAGTGCCTGGGCGTGCAGGTGCAGACGTGCGCGGTGCAGAGCAACGGGTGCACGGACTGGGAGGCGCCGGAGAACTGCGCGAACGGCAAGAGCTGCACGCAGGGGGCATGCCCGACGTGCACGGACCAGTGCACGGCGAACAACACGCAGTGCAACGGGACGCAGATCCAGACGTGCGCGATCCAGAGCAACGGATGCGCGGGATGGGAGCAGCCGGTCAACTGCCCGAACGGCAAGAGCTGCGTGAACGGGGTTTGCCCGACGTGCACGGACCAGTGCACGGACGGGGCGACGAAGTGCAACGGATCGCAGATCCAGACGTGCGCGGTGCAGGGCAACGGATGCACGGACTGGGGGGCTGCGCAGGACTGCCCGAGCAGCGGCGTGTGTCAGGGGACACCGGCGGCGTGCGTGGCGGCATGCACGGTGGGTGAGCTCCGATGCAACGGCAACCTGCTGGAGGTGTGCAACGCGAGCCATCAGTGGATGACGCAGCAGGTGTGCGCGCAGAGCTGCGACGCGCAGGCGAAGGCGTGCACCGGAGCGACGACCTGCGTGGCGGGCACGCGTCGGTGCTCGGGGCTGCAGACGCAGGTGTGCAACTCGACGGGGACCGCGTGGCTGAACGTGCAGTCGTGCCTGGTCGCGTGCGACCAGGGGCTCTGCACCGGGGCGTGCACGCCGGGGGAGAAGCGTTGCAACGGCAACACGACGGAGACGTGCAACGGGACGGGCACGGCGTGGACGCAGGACCAGACGTGCAGCACGTTCTGCGTGAAGGGCACGTGCGCGAAGCCGACGCTGACCATCGATGCGGACGCGAACGCGACGCTCGACGGGGAGCACGTCTACGACGGCGACGTGGTGCTGAAGAACGCGAGTGTGCTGACGGTACCGAGCGGCAAGCTGATCATCCGGGCGAAGAACGTGGTGATCGACGCCAGCTCGAAGATCGTGGTGCAGCCGACGGGAGACGAGCCGCGAGGCAAGGGCGCGGACGGTGGGTCGGCGAGCTGCACCAACTGCTGCACGGCGACCACGACGCTCAACGCGACCGGGGGAGGATACGGGACGAGCGGAGCGGGCCTGTCGAAGAGCATCAGCTGCTACAGCTACTACTGCGGAACGAACTACTGCACCGCATCCAGGGCGGGAGGTTCCGTGTACGCGATCGCGGACACGGAAGTGGTCACGGGCTCCCCGGGTGGAGCGTGCAGCGGGACGCCGGGAGGAAAGGGCGGCGGCTACCTGGCGATCTACGCCGAGACGATCACGATCCAGGCGGGGGGCCAGATCACGGCGATCGGCCAGGCGGGGACGAACTGCTCCGGTGGAGGATCGGGCGGCGAAGTGTTCCTGCGCGCGACCAAGGATCTGTCGGTGGCCGGCTCGATCTCGACCGCGGGAGGGCCGGGAGGCTCCTCGGGAGGCGGCAACGGCGGCGACGGCGTCATCAAGATGCTGTACGGCGACGCCAAGACCCTCACCGGATCCACCGTCGGCTCGGTCTTCTCCTCCTTCATGCCGCCCGACGACCTGTCGTCGTCGACCCATCCGCGGCAGGACCGCTGGTACAACGACGGGTACACCTCCGTCGACATCGCGTGGAGCAAGCCGTTCATCGCGTCGGCCGGATACTACGAGAAGCTGAACACGACGTACGGCTTCGTGCCTGCGTTTGCGAACGCGACCTTCCAGTCGAGCGAATCGATCGTGTACCAGTCGACGAGTCTGGTGCCCGGCTCCAACCACATGCACATCGCGACGCTCGGGCCGTTCTCGACGCTCGGCACGGTGGAGAATCGCTTCACGGTCAAGGTCAACGCCACTGCGCCGTCGATCACGTCCGACACCCACGCGAGCCAGACGACCTGGTACGCGAACACGGCCCCGCACTTCCTCTGGACGTTGCCGCAGGCGGACGTGAACACGAGCAACTTCTACTGGGTGTTCGATCCCTACTACGAGACGATCCCGACGGCTGCGGACAACAAGATCCCGATGGATCTGGTGACGCCGCAGAACTCGAAGCAGATCCTGCTTCCGGGCAAGACGAACGGCATCTGGTTCTTCCACCTGATCTCGCAGGACACGATGGGGTATCTGACCAAGTCGGCGGCGAGGTTCCGGGTGCAGATCGGAACCGATCCCGGCAAGGGGAGCGTCTCGGGCATGGTCACGGACGCGACCACGAGCGCGTTCATCTCCGGGGTGCAGATCACGTTGAACCGTGGTGTGCAGGACACGACGACGGGCTCTAATGGCGACTACGCGTTCGCGAACACGGTGTTCGCGCAGAGCTACGAAGTCCGCGCGCGCAAGGCTGGATACAAGGACGCCACGCAGACGGTGAACGTCACCGCCGGCGTGACTTCCACGGTCAATCTGAGCATGCAGCAGCAGTAGTCCTCTCTCCCTTCCCGCTCACATCCGATCAGACGCTGCCGTGACGGGGCTTCGGCCTCGGGCGTTGGGCCTCGGGCTGAGGGCCTCGGGCTGCGGGCTCAGGGCTGAGGGGGGGACCACATAGACGAAGGGCGCCGCGTTGTGCAGCGCCCTTTGTCCTTGTCGCAGCGGAGCCGCGACGCTCTGCGAGCGGGACCTACTTCTTGAGGTCGATTTCGCCGAGCTTCTGCTTGATGAGCTCACCGAGGGTGCTGGCCTGGGCCGGCTTGTGGACGTGGGCAGCGGCAGCATCGGGCTGCACGTTCATGCCGATGTCCTTCATGGTGAGGGTCAGGCGGCGGTCGACGGCGTCGACGTTGGAGACCTCGCAGCGGACCTTGTCGGCGATGCGGAGCTTCTTGCCCTCTTCCTCGACGACTTCGGAGACGGGGATGAGGCCTTCGACGCCTTCGCGCAGCTGCACGAACACGCCGTAGTCGACGATGGACAGGACGGTGGCTTCCTCGGCGACCTTGCCGGGGGGGAACTCGGCGAGCATGGTCGGCCACGGGTCGTCCCACAGCTGCTTGATGCCGAGAGAGACCTTCTTGTCGTCGTGGTTGATCGACAGGATGATCGCTTCGACGTCGTCGTTCTTGTGGAACATGTCGCTGGGGTTGTTGACCTTGACGGTCCACGACAGGTCGCTCTTGTGGACCATGCCGTCGACGCCCTCTTCGATTCCGACGAAGACGCCGTAATCGGTGAGGGAGCGGACCTTGCCGGAGATCTTGTCACCGGGGTGGTAGCGCTCGGTGAACAGGCTCCAGGGATCGGGCTCGAGCTGCTTGAGGCCGAGGGAGATGCGCTTGGCCTTGGCGTCGACTTCGAGGACCTGGCACTCGATGTCCTGGGCGACCTCGAGGAGCTTGCTGGGGTGCTTGACCTTCTTGGTCCAGGACATTTCGGAGACGTGGATGAGGCCTTCGATGCCGGGCTCGAGCTCGACGAACGCACCGTAGTCGGTGATCGACATGACCTTGCCGTGGACCTTCTTGCCGGCCGGGTAGGCTTCTTCGGCGTGGTTCCACGGGTCTTCCTGGGTCTGCTTGAGGCCGAGGGAGACGCGCTCGGTCTCGGGGTTGTACTTGAGGACCTTGACGAGGACGTCGTCGCCGACCTTGAAGAGCTCTTCGGGGTGATTGACGCGGCCCCAGCTCATGTCGGTGATGTGCAGCAGGCCGTCGATGCCGCCGAGGTCGACGAACGCACCGTACTCGGTGATGTTCTTGATCGTACCCTTGACGGTCATGCCCTCCTGCAGCGTCTCGAGGGTCTTGGCCTTCATCTGATCGCGCTCCTTCTCGAGGAGGACGCGACGGGACAGCACGATGTTTCCGCGCTTCTTGTTGAACTTGATGACCTTGAACTGGTAGGTCTGGCCGATCAGCTTGTCGAGGTTGCGGATGGGGCGCAGGTCGACCTGGGAGCCGGGGAGGAACGCCTTGACGCCGCCACGGATGGTGACGGACAGGCCGCCCTTGACCCGCTGGGTGATGGTGCCGTCGATGATCTCGTCGCGCTCGCAGGCGGCGGAGATCTCGTCCCACACCTTCATCTTGTCGGCCTTCTCCTTCGAGAGGGTCACGAGACCGTCGTCGTTCTCGCGGCTCTCGATGAAGACGTCGACTTTGTCTCCGGGCTTGACCGGGGGGATGCCGGCGCCGGTGGAGAACTCGGACAGGGAGATCACGCCCTCGGACTTGCCGCCGATATCGACGACGACGTGGTCACGGGTGATCTGCACGACCGTACCGCTGACGATCTCTCCTTCTTTCTGGAGATCGCTCTGAGCGACGGTCTGCTCGAAAAGCGAAGCGAAGCTATCCTGCATTTCGGACGTGGTTTCGACCTGATCTGCCATGTGTAATTTGGTGTCCTCGACTTTCCTAGGATTGCCGTCGGGACCACCCGCACACGGTGTTCGAATCGGACACACGGGGGGTGGGCGCCGGCTGGCCGGGTGCCGTAGCGCGGGGGGAGGTCCGTGTCAAACAGCGCACTTCGCGAGGGGAAATCCGCCAGAACGCGGAGGGCCTGCTTCGTGACGCGGCGAAACCGTGGTCCTTCGCGCTACCTGGGGATCTCGAAGGTGAGGCGCAAGACGGTGTCGCTGAGCGCGGCGTGGGAGCTGCGAGCCGCCTCGCTCCATCCCTTCTTCTCGGAGCTCAGGAAGCCTGGACGCAACCGCGTGAGGAGCACACCCGCGGCTTTCGCGTCCTGCGCCGCCGCATAGGACAGCGCGCTTCGAACGCGAACCGACTCCGCGATCTCGATCTGCACGCGCACGTGCTCGAGCCCTCGGGCGAGATCGGCGATCACCGGAGACCGCCCCCGCAGGTTGTCGGGGAGGGCGTCGGGGCCGAGACGGGCATCCAGGGCGACCAGCGGCTTGTCGGGGGGGCGGAGCCGATCGGGATCGGGGCCGTCGTGCACGATCCGCAGGAGCCAGTCCGCCGCGGCCTGCGACGCGATGGCCACCGCCTCCTGGTCGGCAGCGATCAACGCCGGCTCGGGCCTCTCGGCGCTGGGATGCTCGGGTTCGAAGAGCCGGAGCCCGCGCTCCTCACGCAGCGGACGCCATCCCTTCGCGGAGCAGGGAACGGACTCGGGAGCGCGGGACGCATCATCGGGCGACAGCCGCGCGATCACGACGGCGTCGCCTTCGAAGCCGGCGCGGCTGGAGCGCAGCGCGACGACGAGCTCGGAGGAACGCGGGAGACACCCGCGCAGGACGTCGATCATCCGCTCCGAGAGCTGCGCGGTCCGCATCCAGGCGAGCAGGTCTTCGCGCACGCCGGCCTCGCCGGCGCGTTTCCAGTCCGCGCGTGCGACGATGTTCATCGTCTCGGGGACGAGGTGAGTCGCTGGGACCGGCGACGGGAGGGCCTGGGGAGGGGTCGGGCGGCCGCCGCTGCAAGCCGCGGCGAGCAGCAGCGCACCGAGGACGCAGGGGTATCGAAGGCGATTCACGTTCCCCGGAGGACGCGGCTGGCGAGACGCTCGATCACCTGCTCGACGGGCACGTTCGTGGTCTCGACGTCGATGGCGTCGTGGGCGCGTTTGAGCGGGGCGGCAGCGCGCTCGGTGTCGCGCCTGTCGCGCTCGATGATCTCGGCGAGGGTGGCCTGCAGATCGACGGCGAGCCCTTTGGCGGCGAGCTCGTCACAGCGGCGGCGAGCGCGTTCCTCGGGGGTGGCGGTCATGAAGAACTTGAACTCCGCATCGGGGAACACGACGGTCCCGGTGTCGCGCCCTTCGAC
>JAKLDZ010000316.1 GCA_022703255.1 Myxococcota bacterium
GTGGAAACCGAGCTGCGGTTCGACGTCAAGGAGTCCGAGGGGCTGGGCGTGCCGATGCCCGGGGGGCGTGTGCGCGTGTTCGTGCCCGATTCCCAGGGGCGCGAGCAGTTCGTCGCGGAGCGAGCCGTCATCGCCACGCCGCGCGACGAGACCGTCAAGCTCCGCCTTGGCCCTGCTCCCAAGGTCCGTCTCTCCCGCGTGCTGATGGATCGCGTGACCTCCTTCCAGGTCCGTGAGGATCGGATCCAGTACCGCGTGCGCAATCTCGACGCGGTGCCGGTAACGCTGGAGGTGCGCGAGCGCGACGGCGCGCTGGTGCGATCGTCGGTGCCGGCCTCGCACCCCGACGCGGCGACGTCGGTGTTCGAGGTGCAGGTCCCGGCGGGCGGCGAGCTGCGCTGGGAGGCCGAGTTCAAGGAGGAGCGATGGTGAGGCGAGCGGGTCTCGCAGCGGCGCTCGGCGCGTGCTTCGCGATGGGTGTAGCGATCGACGCGGCGGCCCAGACCTCGCCGTCGCAGGTGTCGAGCGGATCCGGGGATCGGCGCGAGCTGCACGTGACGGCCTACCGGGGCTATCCCCCCTTCGCCTTCGTGCGCGAGGTGCGGGAGGTGGACCTGCCGTCCTCCAGGCAACTGCGCTTGTCGTTGGCCGACGTCCCCGACACGGTGCGCCGGGAGACCGTGGGGCTCCGGGTGATCGACGGTGCGCCGTTGGAGGTCACCGAGCAGACCTACGGCTACGACCTGTTCACGCCGGAGGCGTTGATGCGCGCGGCGCAGGGCGAGGGCGTGGTGTACGACCATGCGAACGCGCACACGGGCAACCTGGTGCCGGTGCAGGCGACGGTGATTGCATCGGGCAACGAGGGCGCGGTGGTGCGGGCTGCCGACGGCTACACGTTCGGCGTCGCGGCGGAGACGACCCGGCTGTCGCGCGTCCCGCCGGGGATGACGACGCGTCCGACGTTGCGTTGGCTCGCCAGCGACGTTGCCGCGGGCAAGCGCAAGCTCGAGGTGTCGTACCTGGTCAACGGCATGAGCTGGTCGGCGGACTATGTGGCGACGCTGTCGCGCGACGGGCGCAGGCTCGAGCTGGCGTCGTGGCTGACGTTCAACAATGGCACTTCGGTGCGGCTGGAGAACGTGCAGCTCGGGGTGGTTGCGGGGACGGTGCACCAGGCCTCGTCCGAGCCGATGGATCTGCCGATGGCGCAGACGGTCGCGATGCCGGAGACGGCGACGCGGCGTCTGGGGCCGATCCGGGAGAGGATCTCGGAGCTGCACCTGTACAAGGTGCAGAACGTCACGACGCTCGATCCGAGGGAGACGAAGAACATCCGGTTGTTCTCGCTGTCCGGCGTGCCGGTGCGGCGCCGGTGGCTCGCGAACTTCTTCGTGCATCCGGAGCACAGCGCCGAGCGTGTGATCCAGCGCCCGGTGCTGGAGCTGGAGCTGACCAACGACAAGGCATCCCGAGCGGGCGTTCCGCTTCCCGCAGGCACCGTGCGCATCATGGCCCCCGATGCCCGCGGCACCGCGCACCTGGTGGCAAGCACGTCGATCCTCGACACGCCCGAAGGCGAGAAGCTCAAGCTCGAGGCGGGACGGGTCGGCGATGTCGTCTGCTCCATGGTCAAGACCTCGTCCCAGAGCGCATGGTTCGGCAGCCGAACGGCCTCCTGGAAGCTCGAGCTGCGCAACCGCGGGCGTACCGCCGGCCTGGCTCAAGTGGACCTGCACGCCCCGGGCAACGTCGAGATCGAGGTCCGGGGCGCGACGACCAGCCGTCCCACGGCCACGGTGGTGCGCCTCGAGATCCAGCTCGCACCGGGCCAGATCCGCTCCCTCGTGGTCGAGGCGAGAAGCTCGCAAGGGGGCGCTCGATGACATTTTCGCGCGTTACGAATCCGTTCCGAGGAGTCGTCATGAACAGGTTCCTGCTCACGGTCCCGACGCTGATTGCCACGGCCCTTTGCTCGCACGCCGCGGCAGCGGCCGGCACGCCTCTCGAGACCACGGCCAAGGATCGACGCGACGTCATCGTGACGATCTACAACGACCACCGCGGGCTGGTGCGCGAGGTCCGATCCGTGTCGCTCCCGAAAGGGCGATTCGATCTGAAGTACGCCGACGTGGCCGACAAGATCGTTCCCCAGAGCGTGCACATCGCTTCGAAGACCGATGGTGGAGCGGTGGACGTCATCGAGCAGAACTACAAGTTCGACGTGCTCACCCCGAGCCGTCTGATGGAGCGTGCGGTAGGGACCGAGCTCACGTTCGTGCGGGAGAACCCTGCGACGGGCGCCGAGACGCGAGTGAAGGCGACGCTGCTCGCGCGGGAGCAGGGCGATGTGTACCGCGTGGGCAACGAGATCGTGATCGGTCATCTGGGTCGACCGGTCTTCGCTTCGTTGCCGCCCGCGTTCGTCTCGCGCCCCACGCTCGTCTGGAGCCTCGACAACCGGGCGGCGCCGCGCGCCCACGATCTGGAAGTCGCGTACCTGACCGGGGGCATGGGGTGGCACGCAGACTACGTCGCGGTGCTGTCTGCCGACGATCGCGAGAGCAGCCTGAACGGCTGGGTGACCCTCGACAACAACTCGGGGGCTTCGTTCGATTCGGCGCGCCTCGCGCTGGTCGCGGGCAACGTGCACCGTGCGTCGGAGGAGGACGGGGACCTCGCGGGCGCAGCCGGCCTGCCCCCGGGGGCGAACCAGGGCGGCGCGTTCACCGAGGAGTCGTTGCTCGACTACCACCTGTACTCGTTGGGGCGCGTCACCGACATCAAGGACAAGGAGCAGAAGCAGATCGCGCTGCTCGCTGCTTCCAAGGTGCCGGTTTCGAAGGTGCTTCGCCTCCTGGGGAGTCCGTCGCTTCGCGGGTCTCCGGAGCCGTTGCAGGAGAACCTCCACCCCAAGGTGCTGATGGAGTTCGTGAACGACGCCCGGTCGCAGCTCGGAATGCCGCTTCCGATGGGCACGGTTCGCGTCTACAAGGCCGACAAGGCTGGTGGGCAGCAGTTCATCGGCGAAGACACGATTCAGCACACGCCGAACGGGGAGAAGCTCTCCCTCGAGCTGGGCGAATCCTTCGACGTGGTCGCCGAGCGTCGGAGTGTGGACTTCAAGACGCTTGCAAAGAACCTCACCGAGTCGGTGCATGAGGTGAAGGTGAGGAATCACAAGGACGAGGCGGCATCGGTGCAAATCGAGGAGCGGCTCGCCGGCGAGTGGGAGATTCTGGAGTCCACGGTACGCGGGGAGAAGCTCGACGCGAGGCGGCAGCGGTTCACGGTGCAGGTCCCCTCGCGCGGTGAAGTGGTGCTCAAGTACAAGATTCGCGCGCGTTTCCCATGAGTTCAGGGGCCCCTGCGGGGGAGTGTTCGGCGCCGCCCGAGGCGTTCGGGCGGACGCGGCTCTGAAAAATCTTGCGTTGGATTTGAAAAAGTATCAGAGAAAACGCCATGCGTATTCTCACTGCTTCTCTATTGGTTCTTTCGGTATTGGCAATTGGTGCTTGCGGCGACGACGAAGAAGACGGCGCTGCGGGTGCGGCGGGCACTGCTGGCACGGCGGGCACCGCGGGCACCGCTGGCACGGCGGGCACGGCGGGCACCGCTGGCACGGCCGGCGCCGCTGGTGAAGCTGGCGCAGCCGGTGCGGCTGGTGAAGGTGGCGCAGCCGGTGCGGCTGGTGAAGCTGGCGCGGCCGGCGCAGCGGGCAGCACGGGCGCTTGCCTCGGGACGACCGATCTCGCGGCGATCCAGGCGACCTACGAGGCCGGCGACATCTCGGCCGTGGCCACCGCGTGCGCGATGAGTTGCCTCAGCGACATGACCAAGGTCAAGTCCTGCGTCTCCGCGTGCGTGGTGACTCAGACCGGCATGTCCCAGGGCTGCGGCGACTGCTACGGCGGCACGATCGAGTGCACCGTGACCAACTGCCTCGCCGCCTGCGGGTCGGATCCCGGCAGCGCTGCGTGCAACGCCTGCCAGTGCGGCGACAACACGGCGAAGGCCAACTGCTTCGAGGCGTTCTCCACGTGCTCGGGCGTGCCGACCTCGGCCTGCACGCCTCCTGCGGACGGCGGTGTCGACGACGCCGCGACCGACTAGTCACGAAACCCATGTGGACGCAGCCCGCGCGTGCGCTGAGCCCAGGCACGTGCGGGCGGGTTCCACGGACAACCCAGGCGACGAGGTGCCTGGCGACAACCGGGCACTCGTGGGGCTGTGTTGCTCTGCTGCACGAGCGACGTGTCATGGTGGTGCACAGCGCGATGAACCGTTCGTGGTAGGATTCGGAACGCAGGAGAGTGCTCATGTCCGTTTCGAACCCCGCTCGCGGCTCGTGGTTGGTGAAGGCTCTGCTCACGATCGCAAGCGTGTGGGTGGGGGGCACCGTCGGGGTGCTGACCGGGTGCGAGAAGACCAGCGCCGCGCCTCCGCCTCCTTTGCCCACACAGCCCGCAACGACTGTCGTCGTGGATCCGGGGACTGCGCCGACCTCCACGACTCCGCCGGTCTCGACGCTGGTGGATCCGGACGTGCCTCCGCCTCCACCTCCACCGACAGGGACCGCCGATCCGATCGAGACCGATCCGGGGCCTGTGGTGAAGTACGGCGGGCCGCCGGTGCCCAATCCCATCCCGGGTCCGAGTCCGATGTACGGCGGGTTCAATGTGCCTCCCTCCTCGTCGGCGCCGGTGACGACGGTACGACCCAAGTACGGGGTGACTCGGCACACGCCGAAGAAGTACGGTGGTCCGGACGTGACGTACTGATCGCCTGTCATGCGCAACCCAGCCAACGCGCGACTCCATGACCTGCCGCACATCGTGTCGATCGTCCGCGACGCGCGCAGGCGCATCCCGCTGCTGAAGAACCCTGACCTGACGTATCTGTTCTGGGAGTGCACGCTGCGCTGCAACCTGCGTTGCGCGCATTGCGGCTCCTCGTGTTCACCGGAGCGCAGGGATCCGGAGCTGACGACGGCTCAGGTCCGGCGGATCCTCGACACGATCGCGGAGGACTTCGACGCCCGACGGATTTTCGTGTCGATCACCGGAGGTGAGCCGCTGCTGCGCCCCGATCTGTTCGAGGTCGTGGCGCACATGACCTCGCTCGGGATGCGACCGTGCATCGTGACCAACGGAACGCTGCTGGACCGGCAGGCGGCGTCGCGTTTGTACGACGCGGGGATGCGGGTGGTATCGGTGAGCATCGACGGGACGCAGCAGGAGCACGAGGCGGTGCGTGGGCGGGGGACGTTCGAGCGTGCGCTGCAGGGGATGACGAACGCGAAGCAGGCCGGCTTCGAGGTGGTGGAAGCGATCACGTGCGTGCGCCCGGCCAATCTGCCCGTGCTCGACGCGGTCGAGCGTGCGGTGCGAGACGCCGGGGCGGGGATGTGGCGACTCATCACCATCGATCGGATGGGGCGTCAGGCGGGGGCGCTCGATCGTGAGATGTGGCTGCACCCGCCGCAGATCCGTGCGCTGTTCGACTTCATCACGACGCGCCAGGCGGCGCTCGAACGGGCCGGAGATCCCTTCCACGTACAGTTCTCGTGCGGGGGATTCCTTGGAGTGCGTCACGAGCTGCGGGTGCGTCCCACCGACGGTCAGTGCTTTGCGGGGTTGTGCGTGGGCTCGATCCTGAGTGACGGTCAGGTCAGCGCGTGTCCGTCGTTGCCTCGCTCCTGGGCGCAGGGCTCTGCCCTCGAGCGCCGGTTCTCCGAGATCTGGTTCCAGCGATTCGCTGCGCACCGCGACGTCTCCTGGCGCAGGTCGGGACCGTGCGAGGGCTGCTCCTGGTTCGACGTATGTCTTGGGGGAGGGCTGCACGAGCGTCTCGCGCAGCCGGATGCGTTCTGCTGGCTGGATCGCCAGAGCGGCCCGTGAGGTTCGCGGCGAGGCGCTTCGCTGCTACTTGGGCATGTCGGCGGCGGAGAGGATCTCGTCGACGTTCGGCTGGATGGTGATCTCGATGCGGCGGTTGCGGGCGCGGGACTCGTCGGTGTCGTTGGGAGCGACCGGATCGAACTCGCCGTAGCCGCACGCCGAGAGGGTCTGGGCATTCATGCCTTCGCGCGTGAGGTGTTCGACGACACGGACGGCGCGGGAGGTGGACAGGTACCAGTTGGAGGGGAACTGGTTGGTTTGGATGGGGCGGTCGTCGGTGTGTCCCGCGACCTGGAACTGGCGGTCCTGGATGGTGCCGAGGATTCTGGCCACCTCGGCTAGCGTGGCCTGACCGGAGCTCTTCACGTCTGCGCGGCCCGAGTCGAACAGGACGTCGTTGGGAAGCTGCAGGACCATTCGTCCGCGACGGACGGTGACCTTGAGCTGTCCGGCGTCGGCCATCTTCCGGAAGCGATCGATGAGGTTGCGCATGGACTCGGCGCGTTTCTGGGCGGCTTCTTCAGCCTTGCGCAGCTCCTCGAGGCGCTTGCGGGTCTGCTCGAGGGAGGCCGACAGGGTGCCCTTCTCGCGCATGAGCTTGTCGACGTCGGCGCCGGTCCTCTGCAGCTCGGTACGCAGCCCGTTGACGAGGGCGGTGGACTCGTCGAACTGCTTCTGCAGGTCTGCCAGGTCCTTGTTGGCCTTGTCGGTCTGGGCATCGAGGCGTGCCCGCAGGTCGGCGGCCTGCTTGCCGAGCAGCTGGGCCCACAGCACGGTCTTGTGGAGCTGCTGGTTGCAGGCCAGCGTCTGGGATTGGCAGGTGCCGAGCTCGGCGAGCTTCGCTTCGTGTTCCGAGGCGCGAACGCAGCCGAAGGAGCCCAGAGCCATCAATGCCAGCAGCGCGGCAGCAGAGGTCGATCGGATCATGGCGGGGGGTCTATCACGAGTGCGCGGGTCGGGCACGAAAGCGGAGGGGCCGCGCGCGTCCTGAACGGCGAGGAGCGACACGGGAGGGACTTGCGGCGTGCCATTCGGTCGCGGGCTCTGGTAGCCTGGGATCCTCACCAGCCTACGATGGACGCGATGCACTCACCCGCAAGCACCGAGAATCT
>JAKLDZ010000317.1:0-3792 GCA_022703255.1 Myxococcota bacterium
CTCGAACAGCGGCAAGGCCTGATCGGCGCTGCCCAACTCCGCCAGACGCTCCGCCATGCCGAGCGCTATCAGGGGTTTGAGACCGAGGTCGGCGTGTCGCAACGCCAGCACCGACAGCGCCTCCTCCGGACCGTGCAGCACCCCCGCCACCTCCGCCGACAGGAACGCATGCAGCGGCGCATCGTCCTCGGCCAGACGCCCTGCGAGCACCGCGAGCTCCTTCTCCAGCTCCCTCACGGCCTCCAGGTTGCCCATCCCCTCCGCACGATACCGCACGGACACCGCGTAGAACTGGATCGCCGCATCATGCGGCACAACGCGCGCCGCGCTTGCCGCCCGCTCCGACGCAACCCGGAACTCCCCGTCCGCCAGCGCCGCGTCCGCTGCTTCGACCAGATACCGCGCTCGACGATCCGGGTCGTCGAGCACCATTCCCGCCAGCTCCTCGAGCGCGTCGCCGACCGCCTTCGGACGCCCCGTCCGGCGCTCCAGCTCGACGAGGATCTCCAGCAACGGCGCCGCCCGCAGCTCCAACAACGGCGCGATCGTCGCCCGCGCGTCTCCGTCGAACCCCTGCTCCAGAAGCGAAGCAGCAGCCTTCGCCGCGATCGCTGCCGCCGCCTCACGATCCCGTGTGACGTGCGCGACTCGCCCCCACAACCTCGCGGCCGCCACCCGATCCCCTCCCCGCTCCGCGAGTCCCGCCGCGAGTCGCGTCAACGGCTCGTCTTCCCCACAGCGCTGCAGGGTCTCGAGGATCTCGGCGAGCGCCTCCTGCTCCCTGCCCAACTGCTCCAGCGACACGGCGCGTCGGCCCGCCAGCGCCTTGAGCTGCTCCGGGTCGGTGCACACCCCAGCTCGCAGATGGAGCACCTGCGCGAGCGTCTCGTGATCGCCCCGTTCCACGGCATCACGCTCGAGCCACGCGAATGCTTCGTCATACGACGCATCCAGCTCCAGGGCGGCGAGCCACCGGCTCCGCGCCCCCGAGACATCACCACACACCACGGACGCTTCCGCTGCCCGCCCGAACAACCGGCTCTTCGTCCGCGGATCGTCTCCCCTGAGGGCCATCCGATCCGCCACTTCCCTCGATGCCTCGTGGCGCCCCGTCCGCGCGTACAATCGGTACAACGCGTCGTCGACCCCAGCATCGCCCCCTTCCCCTGCGGCCACGGATTCGAGCCGAACAATGGCTTCGTCCAGATCCCCACGCGACTCCAGAAGCCGTGCCGCCTCGAGAGGGTCCCGCGGTTCCTCTCGTGCCGATGACTCTGGCACCAACGTGGGCTCGGACACCAACGTGGGCTCGGACACCAACGTGGGCTCGGACACCAACGTGGGCTCCTGCATGTCGGGAGGCTGTTCGGAAACCAGCCGGAGCGCTTCGGCCAACGAGCCGGCTGGCTGACCCCGCAGGGTCTTCGGCTCCTCACCGAATCCTTCCCCGGGATCGGGCTCCCGCTGGGGGCTCGACTCCGGAGGCGACGGCGGCTCGCTGTCGGAACCGAAGTCAGCGAACGGATCGTCGCTCGGCGCTTCCGCGCTCTTCTGCGCGACGTCGGAAAACGCCACGCTGCGAGGCTCGTCGTCGAGCGCGTATGCCAGCGTGGAGGACAGCCGCACGAGGGCGGGTCCGACCGGGCCACCGAACGACGACACCCGCTCGAGCACGGCGTCGAGAAATGCCCGGGTCGCTTCGGCGTCCCTGGCGAGCTCTCCTGCCACGTCGATCAGCGAATCGAACTCGTCGATGTCGCCCGAGCTTTCGAGCGCGATGTCGAGCCAGACGAAGGCGAGCGCACGGGATTCCAGACACTCGATCGCCTGGCGGCACAGGAGGATCGCCACGCGGGCGCCGCGGGGCCCTTCGAGCTTCCCCCGTATCTCTTTGGCGGCCCGCTGCAGACGCAGCTCGATCACGTCGCGCTCTTCGGGGAGGTCGTCGATCAATCGTCGGAGCACGAGGCCGAGCAGGCGTGCGATATCGGCCGAAGGGCTCGTGTTCAGCGCGCTGAGCGCCATGTCGAGGGCGACGCGTCGGTGCAGCGGGCTGGCGTTCGCCACCTGCGCGCCTTCCTGGAGCCACTCGGCCCGGTCGTCCGGATCGGTCGCGGAGTCAGCCGCACGCTGCAGACTTCTGAGGACCTCTGCGGGCTCGGACGGTTCACCGAGGTGGAGCATGAGCTGGAGCGTGGGGCCGCGGACAGGGTAGGCATCGAACGCCTGGATGGCGTGAACGACGGCCAGATCGCTTCGTCCCCTGCGCTGGAGCTCGCGCGCCGCGCGGTAGTGAGCAGCGCGGCGTCCGGCGCGTCCCAGGGCTCCCTTCGCAGCGAGCCAATAGGCCGTGTCGATGGCCTCGATGCGACCGCACTGGTCCGCCGCTCTCTCGATCACGACCAGCGCGTCGGTGCGGCTGCCGTCCAACTCCACGGCCCGCAGTGCGGACTCGAGCGCCGAATCGGCGAGCCCGTGGCGCAGCGCGATGGCGGCGGAGACGACGAGGAACCGCGCGGAGGTGGCAGGTTGCTCGAGGGTCGCGGCGTAGGCCCTCAACAGCTCGTGGGCTTGCGACGCTCCGGCGAACGCCTCCAGATCACTGGCAAGCCGCTCCGCCCCCGCCTGATCGTCGAGGAGCGCCGCTTCGGTCCATGCTGCCACCGCCTGCATCCTGTCTCCTGCGAGATCCCACAGCGCGGCGCCGAGCAGACGACACCCTCGCGCCGCCTCTGCCCGCCCCTCGGAGGTCGACATGTCCGCCAACAGCACCCGGACGGACTCCCTCTCCAGCATCCCGTCGCCGGTCTGAGGCGGGAGCACGTGCGGCAACAGCTCGCGAACGCGCGCTCGCGCTTCGGGAATCCGTGCGGCACGCGACAGCGCGTGGGACTCTCCCTCCGCGTCGCCCAGCTCGTGATAGTAGCCCGCCAGCCGCATGAGCAGGTGCGACCGCTCGTCGGGAGATGCGCCCGACGCGAGCCATCGCTCAGCGAGCATCGCGCCGAGCTTGGGCTGTCCCGCGGCATCCGCGGTCTCCAGCACCGCGTGGCGGATGCCTTCGATTCGCGGCCCGGTGGCGTTCAGCACCCGGAGCGCCAACGGCGCGGCCTGCCTCGGATCGATCGACTGTAGCGCCCTGAGCCCCCGCTCGAGCGCCCCCGCCGTCATCGTCAACGGCATCCAGGCGTCGATCACGGAGTCCATGACCTCGACGATCTGCTCCGGGCTGCCGGTCGCGGCAGCGCGCGTGACGAGGCGATCGATGCCGCGCTCCTCCCAGGGCCGCGACTCGAAGGCTCGGCGCGTCCAGGCAAAGGCGAGCTTCCGCTCCCCCTCACGCTCGAAAGCCTCCGCCAACGCGTCCGCCATGCCCGCCGTCGGCAGCAGCACGGAGGAAGCCTTCTCCAGGACCGCGACGTCACCGCGGCCGGTGGTACGAGCGAGTCTTGCGTGCAGCGCGAGCGCGCGCGGCTCGGAGGGATCCACGCGACGTGCGCTCTCGTCGAGCCTCGCCGCAGCGTCGGTGTCGCCGATCTCCAGCTGAAGCTCGCCGGCTGCGGCCAACACGCCTGCGCGCAATCGGGGGCCGATCATCGGGGCGATTCGCTCGATGGCATCCGCGCGCGCGGCTGGGTCACGTACCGCAGCGGCCAGGATCCACTTGCCGAACGCCGAGGTCTTCAGGCCCGGGACCTGCCGGTCCAGCTCGCACAGGTGGTCGAGCGCCGACTCCATGTCGCCACGCCGAATTGCGAGGACGGCGAGCTGCACGCGAATCGCGGACAGATC
>JAKLDZ010000317.1:3890-7003 GCA_022703255.1 Myxococcota bacterium
CAGCGCGAACGACGCCGCGCTCCAAGCGCGCACGCAGTTGTGTCTCCAACCTCCCCTCACGCCCCATGCGTCGCGCGAGACGCTCCAGGTCGGTCCACCAACGCCGATCGTCCGACGCCTCCGTGACGAGGCGCGACAGGACCTCGAAGAGCTCGTCCGAAGACTCGGGACGTCCCCGGAGGATCGACGCCGCGCGCCGCAGCGCCTCGAGGCGCGCCGGTCCGCTCTCCGACGAGATCGTCTCTCGAGCGGACTGAAGTGCGCTGTCCTGCAGGCGCACGCGTGGACGCAGCCGCTCGACGGCATCCTTCGCCGCGGCGTCGCCGGGCTCCAGCTCGAGCACGTGCTCGACGGCCCACAGGGCGAGCGACGGGTCCGCGAGCCGCTCCTCCGCGACCGCCTGCAGCTCGCGCGCTCGGAGCAGTCGCTCCTCGCGTGTCGATGCGGCAGCTCGCAGGATGCGAATCAGCGCCTCGGTGAGCGGGAGCGGATCCCGCATCGTCGATGCGTGATCTCGCAACGCCTCGAGCGCCGCCGATGCTTGCGGGTCCGCGTCGATCGCCTCGATCCATGCGTCCAGCGCGCGCTCCCGGCTGTCGAGCCGGTCCGAGAACAGACGCGCCTGCGCCAGCAGCTCCGCGGATCGCTTCGCGCCGGTCAAGCCGCGCGCACGCAGCTCCTGCCGTATCCAGATCGCATCGTGGAGCCCCGTCTTGTCGAACACCCCGTCGACGAGCGCGGACTCCTCGCCTTCGACCACCGACTCGAGCACGCCGTCGATGACGGCGAGCAGCGCTCCCGGCGCGTCCCCGCGCTCGAATCCCCTGCGCAGGCGCTCGACATGGATCTGTCGAGCCACCGCAGGCTCCGCGAGCGCCGCACGCTCGCGCAGGACCTGATCGGCCGCCGCTGTCCGCCCCGCGCGGTCCAGCAACGTCGCGAGCGTTGCGGTTGCCCGCTCATCGGAGGGTGAAGCCTCGACGGCTCGCCGGCGCGTCTCGAAGGACCCCGCGCGATCGCCGGCAGCCTCCTGACGCTCCGCCGCCTGCATCAGCATCGGGGAGGCGTCGTCCCTGCCGCACATCGCGGCGATGCTCCCCGCCGCCTCCAGGGGCGCCGCGAAGGCAGGCCAGATCGACGCGGACTGCGTCAACGCTTCGATCGCACCTGCCGCATCGCCCGCACGCACGAGCAGCAGTCCGATCCTCATGAGCAGGCGTGCCGCGTCGCGAGCCGAGGGCGCTGTGGCCACACAGTCACGCAACACGGTGGCCGCCCCGGCCGGGTCACCGAGACTCTCGAGCCACATCGCCAGCTCGACGCGCAGCTCGGGATCGTCTCCCAGAGCGGTCGCTTGTGTTCCGACGCCGACCGCTTCCGCCAGATCCCGTCCGCGCGCGGCGAGCACTCTCGCCAGCCTCGTCAGGATCCCCCGCTCCATTTCCGTGTCGCCTGCAGACTGCGCGGCGCTCAGCCGAGCCCTGAGACCAGCCACCTCCGCCGCGGCGACCTCCGGATGCTCCACCGCATCGGCCCCCAGCGGTCGCGTTGCGCCGTCCACCACCACCGGCAGAATCCGGTCCACCCAGTCCCGAACCTCGGCGCGTGCGAGCCCAGACGTCTCGTCCGCCACGCTCTCGGTTGCGGACTCGCCGCCCTGCTGCTCCGGGGAGGATGGTTCCATCATCGTGCCGCCCCGTCGTGACCGCGCGTTGGCGCATCGTTGCGCCTCCGGCCGCGACGGGTGCCTAGCGTACCAGGATTGCGAACGGGACGGCCACCAGCGCGTGCTCTCCGGACAGCACCGGTGCAAGGGCCTGGGCGAAGGGGACCAGGTCGGGCATCACCTCTCGCAGCACTCCCGCGGAGCCACCCCGCGCAAACGCCGCCACCCGCGCCTCCTCCGAGGCCTCCCCGTCATCTTCGAGCCCCAACAACTGCTCGAACCCGCTCTCCTCCCCCACCACCCGCACCGGCGCGTCGCCCGGCAGTCCGGCCGCCGACCTCGCATGCCCGATCGCTCGCTCCACCCCACCCAGCTCGTCGACCATCCCCAAGCCGATCCCATCGGCCGCCGCAAATACCCGTCCCTCGGCAAACTGCGCGACCTTGTCCGCCGGCAGCCCGCGCCCCTCCGACACCCTCCGCACGAACACGTCGTACACGCTCGTCATGCTCGCGAGCACACGCTCCCGCGTCGGGGCATCCCAGCTCTCCACCGCCGACAGGTACGCCGCCCGCGCCCTGGCCCCCGGCTGATCGCTGGCCGGAAACGTCTCGACATGCACGCCGATGTGCTCGAGCCCGCGCCCAATCGACAGCTTCCCCCCCACCACGCCAATCGAACCGACCATGCTCGTCGGCTCCGCAAACACACGCGTCCCCGCACAAGCCAGGTAGTACCCTCCGCTCGCAGCCATGTCGCCGATCGACACCACGACCGGCCGCGTCTTGCGAAGCTCCATCAGACGGTGCCAGATCAGGTCGCTCGCCAGCGCGCTCCCACCGGGCGAGTCGATCCGCAACACCACTGCCTTGGCCGTCCGATCCTTCGCGATCCGATCCAGCACCATCGCCATCCGGCGCTCGCTGATGCCCCCCTCCCCCATCAGCACCGACGATGACCGCATCGCGATGGCGCCACTCGCACGCACCAGTGTCACGTGCGGCACGTCGAAGCCCGCTCCGGCTCCGCTGAGCACGCGCACCAGCCCCACGAGCCCCGCACCGCCCGAGCCCCGCGCATCCGGGCCGAAACGGGCGACCGTTTGATCCACCGACGCGCGAGACTGGGCCTCCGCTTGCGCTTCGTCGGCGTAGCCGACCGCGTCGATCAAACCCTTCGCTTTCGCTTCCTCCGGCGTGTACGGCCCCTGCTCGATCACCGATGGGTCCACACCCTTCGGCAGCCGCGCGGCGATCCCATCGAGCCAGATCCTGCGCATCGACCGCAGCGTCCCGGTCAGCGACTCGCGCGCCTCGTCACTCGGCCCATCCCGCGTCCAAGGCTCCACCGCCCCCTTGAATCGCCCGACCTGGAGCATAACGAAGGCAAACAGGTCATCGAGGACGTCAAAGGCGATTTCCGCTTCGAGGATGTGTCCTTCCACTAC
>JAKLDZ010000318.1 GCA_022703255.1 Myxococcota bacterium
GCGCGGGCCCTTGCGACGTCCTGGGGCAAAGGTAGGCGACGCAGGGTTGGTTCGTGGCAGCGGGGGCAGCGGGAAAGATCCAGACCCGTGAGGTCTTGCAGTTGAGTCTGCCATGCGGGAGTTTGCTCGTCGGCAGAGGGAGAATCAGCACGCGAAGGACCAGCCGTCGCTGGACGCGATGCCGGGGGCTGGGCTTGGGGCACCGATGGGTCGACGTGGAGGCAGGCGCGGATGGCGGTAACGTCGGGCGGCTCGAGCAGGGCGTTGGCGCGAAGCAGCTTGGAATTGACGTTGCCCGATGCGTACAGGCCGTAGTGGCGGATCTTGACGAAGCCGGAGGGCAGGACGTGCAGCAAGAAGCGGCGGACGAATTCTGGCTCTTCGGCCCGCCGTTCCCGGTCAGTAGTAGCCTTCTTCCACTTTCCGCATCACGTGGTAGAGATTCTTGTCCATCGCCTTGTCCGACTCCTGGTACTCGATCCCGACCCAGCCCCGGAACGCGCCGCTCGAGCCCATGACCTGGATCAACGGATAGGAGTGCAGCCCGCGGTGGTAGCAGCCGGCTCCTTGCGTGAGCAGCGCATGGAATGAATACCAGACGTTGTATCGGGAGTTCGACGCGAAAGCGTCGGCGATGTACTTCAGGTACGCACCGCCCGAGTCGTTGCCGTTGGCATCGGGCTTGTTGCACGCCACCAGATCCGGTGTCGTGTTCGCGTCTTCCTTGTGGCAACTGTACTGGAACAGCACGTTCGGGTGCCCACCGCAACGCTGCCAGCTCCCCTGCCCTCCGCCACTCGAGTACGAGATCACATTGCCGTAGAACGAATAGTCGCTGTTGGTGAACACCGTCGAGCCGCTGTACCGCTCCGCGACCACATCCTGGGGCACCCACGCCGTCGTCGACTGGCTCGACCCCAACGCAAACCCGTGCGTGTTGCCCGTGCCACGCCACTTCGTCGTCGTGTCGCCCGTGCGCGCGCCGTCGAGCTCGAGCGACACCAGCTCCGTCACCCCGCCCTCCGTCGCCACCCGCTTCAGATTCCAGTACTCCTTCCGGCACACCCCCTTGAGATCGAGCCAGCGGAACGTCATCGTCCCCGCCGCGGCGTCATACTCGTAGTTCCCCGTGAACGTGATCATGCTGGCGCTGCGCCCGAATCCGGCCGTGATGTGGGCCGGACAGCTGCCGTGGAGCACGGCGCTGTTGGGAGCCCACGACGCCGCGCTCGGACAGTTGTCGACGACATCGGGGCCGGCGTGGTCCCATCGGCTGACGCTGACGAGGTTGTCGCTGGTGCACGTTCCCGCAGGACGGTTTCCTGGCCCCCAATGCCAATAGAGCTTGAGAGCCTTGGGCCCGGTGAAGCTGCAGGCCGTCGCCGTCTGCGAAGGCTCGAAACGGTAGAAGCCTATCTGTACGAACTCGTCGTTGGCCGGAGTCGGATTCTCCGTCAATCGCCCCATGCTGAATGCATAGGAGCAGGAGGCGTCTTCCGTGAGACACCGAATCGGGCCCGCCGCTGCCTCCACCCCCACATCCGTCGCCGATGCCTCCGGCACGACTGCGTCGAGCTCGCTCGCGCCATCCTCCGCGCCCGAATCCGTTCCTCCCGAATCGCTGCCAGCAGCGTCGGTGACGCTGACGTCGGGACCTGCCTCGCCCTGGCCCGCCTCGGCGACGTCCGGAGCCCCGCCGGCATCGGGAGCCTGCGAGCCCGGAAGCGATGGAGACGCGTCCCCGCACGCGAAATGCCCGCAGACCGCGGCCATGCCAGCCACCAGAACCAGGGGATGGTGCGAACGCTTCATCCTCGTGAGTATAGCGGACCGATGAGTGAAGGCGAAGCGGTTCACCGGATGGCCCACGAGAAGGTCTCGACGGGGGCGTCGGGACGGGGCTCGCACCACGCGGCACGGGCCGCAGCTTCACCCTCCGCGGGGTCGGGCTGCCCCCGCGCGAAGCGTTCAAACGAGCAGGATCGGTCGTCTTCGATCTGGTGAAGGAAGACTTCTCGGAGCGCGCGCGTAGGAGCGTGAGCTGTTACCCCCAAAGACAGGAGTGTCTCGATGCGCCCAACGTTCAAACGTGCCTGCCTCGCTCTCGGAGTGGTTCTCGCTGCCGCGGCCTGCTCGAGCGAAGATGATTCCTCCGGGGGGTCGAGCTACAAGCTTCCGGAGCGGTCGGAGACCTGCAAGAGCTGGCAGAAGTCGGAGTGTGACTGGCTCGTGGACACGTGCAATAGCCCCGGTCTGGACCGGGCAAGCTGCGACGCGCAGTTCGGCGGCTTGTTCTGCAAGGGGGATTCGACGATGCAGAAGTGCGTGGACGCGCTCGGCTCCGCTGCGTGCGGCACGACCCCGGATGCCTGCACGGGTGTCGCCGATTCAGCTCCCGCCGTGGCCTACTGCAAGGAGCTGGTCGCCCGGATATGCCAGCGAAGCGCGGCATGCGGCGACGACGATCCGCAATGCGCTCCGACGCTTACCTCCGCGCTGAATTGCTCTGCCGCCATTGGGGTGAAGGCTGCTGGCCCGCAGTGCCTGCAGGACGTCCCTTCGATCCCCTGCGAGAACCCCTCGCTTCCGGATTCCTGCAAAGGGGTCCTGCTCACCGACACCGCCACGGCGTCCCTCCACACCACCCTCCCGACACCCGCCAGGCGGCTGGATGTCTCTCCCGCCATTCAACACATGGTTCGCCTTCCCGCCCCATAGGCAGGTCGCTGGCGCGGGCGCGGCTTGCGCCCGATCCCGTTCGACAACCACGTCCTCCGCCACGCTCCCCCGCGGTCCTTTCACCTCGCTTCCTCCGCTCGTCGGACCGTCGTACGCTCAGGTTGCATGTCCCCCTCACCCTCGCTGCGACGTCGCGCCCTGCTCTGCGCCCTGCCGGGCTTCGCCCTCGGGTGCCGACGCTCGCCGGCGCCGCGAGATCACGCACCGTCGCCGGCGGCTTCACCGTCGGTCGCGGAGTCGCCAGCGGCGGCGTCCCCCTCGAGCCCCCCCGTCGCTGCGCGCTTCGACGCTTCCGATCGCGCCTTCCAGCCCGCCCCGGAGGACTTCCACACGAAGCGTCCTGCGGCCCCCGGAGACTGGCTCGCACGGTTCCAAGAGCCCGATGTCTCCTTCGAGCAGTACGCCGATTCGAGACCGGTGAGCCGCACCTCGGAGCGCCGTGCGATCGTGATTCAGCCCCTCGGCGCATTCACCGCTGCGGAGCGCTCGCTGCTCGAGCGAATCCGCGGGTTCACGTCCGTGTTCTTCGACACCCCGACGGAGATCGCGCAGGCGATCGAGCTGCCGTCGCGAGGTTCCCGACGGCGGACCGACGGACCTCGACCGTGGACGCAGTACCGGACGCGCCACCTGCTCAATCGGGTGCTGCCACCACTGCTGCCGAAGCACGCCGTCTGTCTGCTGGGCGTGACGATGTCCGACTTGTACCCCGAGGAGAGCTGGAACTTCGTATTCGGGGAGGCCACGCTCGAAGAGCGGATTGGAGTGTACTCGCTCGCGCGTTACCAGCCCGGGTTCTGGGGGCGAGCGGACACGCCGGCGGCGAAGCGTCTGGCGGTGCTTCGGAGCTTCAAGGTACTGTCCCACGAGGCCGGACACATGTTCACGGTCTCCCACTGCGTTCGATACGAGTGCGTGATGAACGGCTCCAACTCCCTCGAGGAGATGGATCGCCAACCCGCGTTTCTCTGCCCTGTGTGTCTGAAGAAGCTCGCGTGGAATCTGGGCTTCGACGTTCGCGCCCGCTACGCGCGGCTGCGGGCGATCTACGAAACGGAAGGGCTCACGGCCCAGGTGGAGTGGATCGACAGCCGCATGCGGAGGATTGGATCCTGAGGGCGTTGCCGCGGCGCCTCCCTTGAAGGAGGTGCGACGGAACTGCGCGGAGGTCCGGCAGGACCGCGTTGACCGCCTCGCTCGCGACCAGGTGGCGGCCCTCCGCCAGCGGTGGCTCAACCTCGCGGGGCAGCACGGGGCGGCCGCTGCCCGGGGCAGGAGCATGTCGCCAGAGCGTGGACGGGGCCCTTCCGGAACCGATGTCAGAATCGGTGCCCCGGCGTCGTACTTCCCGACGTCGCTGCAAGAGCACTTCCACCACCTGCGCCGCAGAGCGTTGCTCCGCCGCATTGGAGAATCGACGTGAGAAACTCGAACACAATCACCAGGCTTGCGATGCTTTCGTTCCTTGCCGTCACCGCCCTGTCCGGCTGCATGGCCGCCGTGGACGACGCGGTCCACGACCAGGACGAAGGCGACATCGCAGTGTCCGAGGATCCGGTGGCCGCCGCAGGGTCCGGCGGCTCCGGCATTTCGCCAGGGCTCACACGTCCACGCCCGACCTGCGTCACGGTCGGTGCTTGGGGATCGCTGTTCCGCTCTTTCGATGCCGGGCTCACGTGGGTATCCGCGCCGACGCCCGATCTCGGCAAGAGGTCCACCGCGTGGCTCCAGAACGTGATCACCACGTCGGCGACCACCTTCTGGGCCGTCGGAGACGACGGCGTCATTCTCCGCTCGACGACGTCGGGGGGCTCCTGGACGGAGATGCCGTGGCCGGGGACCAGCCCCTGGGCGCTCGATATTCGTGGCATCGCCACTGACGGCGGCACGCGGATGGTGGTAGCGGGTCGGCCGGATGTCCCCTACTTCTCCAGCGATGCAGGGCAGACGTGGACGAAGTCCGACTGGGCGTGGGAAGGGGGGTACACGGAGGGTGTGAACTCGGTGGTATTCTCGGGAGGTCGTTTCATTGCCGTGGGAGACGCCGGGCGCATCGGGATTTCGGATGACGGAGGCGCCCACTGGACCAAGATCGTTCCGCGCACCCTCAGTCAGTTCAACTTGAACAAGGTGATCAGCCTCGGCAACGGGCGGTTGGTTGCCACTGGAGGCGGCAGCTTGAACCCGTACGAGCTCGAGGATCCGCACTCGATCTGGGTCTCGAACGACAATGGCACGACGTGGTCTCCGGGGCAGTTCGTACGCACGTGCCTGTTTGGCATCGCCGCGGACAATTCGGGGCATCTGGTGGGCGTATCAGCTCGCGGCTACTACCAGCCTTCCTCGAACGACTTCGGCTCCACCTGGATCTCGACCGACATCCACACGACGACGAATTCGCGCTTGCTGGGCGCCGTGGCCTGGCATCAACGGACCAACGCCTGGATCCAAGTGGGGCGGGAAGGCCCGGTATTCCGCTCGACCGACTACGGCCAGACCTGGACGCGGACGGGGCCCGTGCCGATGCGGGATGGCGACGGCGTCGGGCTCATCGATGTCGCCTGCTCCAGGTAATGGCACCCGGTTGTCATCCCGGCTCCTGGGCCAGCTTCAGCGCATCATCGAGTTGCACTCGCCTGCGCTCCGGGTTCTCGAGGTCGCAGGCCACGCCGCCTTGAGTCCGCCGCGCCCCACGGTGAGCCTCGGCGTCGGAGGATGTCACCCATGGAACAGCACTTCGGGCATTTCCTCTGGCGCGAGGGCATGACCAACAACGTGGAGGGCGCACGCGCTCTCTGCACCAAGGCGCTCCCCTTCAAGCAGGACTGCTTCGGCGGGACGCCGGCGCTCGCCGCTCTCGACGGCAAGATGATCGCAGACATCGAGCAGGGGCCGCCGAGAGACCTCCTTTCGCGCATGGGAGACGTGCCTCGCCGTGCGGACGCAGACGCCCTCAGCGCGCTGCTGCGCCCTTCTTGCCGAACAGCTTCTTGCCGATCGTCACCACGCCCAAGGCCAGCGCTCCAGTCATGACGCCCGCCGCACCGTTGGCCAGCCCGGGGAGAAGTGCGTCCCCGATTCCGCCCTGGAACACGTTGCCGATTCGCTCCTCCGCGCCCGGAATCGCGTGCACTACGATTCCGCCGCCCACCAGGAACATCGCTGCCGTGCCCGCGATCGAGAGTCCCTTCATCATCCAGGGCGAGCTGCGGAGGATGAGGGCACCCACGCGACGCCCGGCTGCGTTCTCTCCTTTGACGAGCCACTGCCCGAAGTCGTCGAGCTTCACGATCCCCGCGACCACGCCATAGACCCCGATGGTCATCACCAGCGCGACCGCGCTGAGCACGGCGACGCGGGTCAGGAACGCAGAGGCGGCGACCGTGCCGAGGGTGATCGTGACGATCTCGGCCGAGAGGACGAGGTCGGTTCGGATGGCGCCCTTGATCTTCTTTTTCTCGAGCGCGACCAGGTCCACGCTGGGGTCCGCCAGGGCAGTCAGCGTCGCTGCGTGATCGGCCTTGTTCCCGAGGTTCTTGCCGACGCTGTGAGCGAGCTTCTCGAAGCCTTCGAAGCACAGGAAGACGCCGCCGGCGGCGAGCAGCGGGACCACGGCCCAGGGGGTCACCGCGCTGATGAGCAGCGCTGCCGGCACGAGGATGGCCTTGTTGACGAGAGAGCCCTTTGCCACGGCCCAGACGACCGGCAGCTCGCGCTCCGCACGGACGCCCGCGACCTGCTCTGCGTTGAGCGCGAGGTCGTCGCCGAGCACGCCGGCGGTCTTGCGGGCCGCGACCTTGGTCAACACCGCCACGTCGTCGAGGACCGACGCGATATCGTCAAGCAGCGACAGGAGACTCGTAATGGGCACGATGCAGTCCCTCGGGAGAGCCAGACATAGCGCGGGGGATGCGGTGCCCGCAACGGGAAGCAGACACACCGCGAGCGGCGGGCACAGCAAAGCCGACGGAGCTTGGATGGCGCGGGCTGACCTATCGATGGTTCGCCGAATACAACGCGATGTACCTGCTCAGTGCTGCGCTCGTGTTGCTCGGCATGATCCTCGCCTCACGAGGTCTCGACGAAGAGTGGACGCTGGCCCGCGCTCATCGTCCGCTACGGCTTGCAGCAGATCGTCACCTGGGATTCTCCCTTGACGACACTCTCGGGGGAGGGGGGGGATGAGTTCGACTTGCAGGTGGCCTGCAACACTCCATTCAGATCGGCGCTGAATTCAGCTCCAAACACAGTGGGCTTCTGCG